>NZ_JANKBZ010000047.1 GCF_024623785.1 Archangium lipolyticum | reverse complement strand
TCCTCCCCGAGTCGTGGGCCCAGCAGCAGGCTCAGCAGCGATAGGCTTGTCGGTGTGCCGTCCATCACGCGGCCACCGTGCCATGCTCCTCGGTGGCCGACACCCTGGGCTGGACCGGATGCTTACCGCGCTTCTACCTAGAGGGCAATACCCGGACCGCCTCCTCGGGCGTGACGGGAGCGCCTCGCGGGGGCAGGTCGTTGAAGTTGTCCAGACCCGCGAGTGCCAAGAGGTACTCGAAGGCGTCAACCTGCACGGCGCCACTGGCCACCGCGCGCACGGCCATTTCGGCCGGGCTCACCATGGCCAACTCCGTGCCCAGAACGCGCTCACCCCGTCGTCGGTGCAGCCGAGCTGGCTCGCCGCGGCTTGTTTGCGCGGTTCGGGAGTCGCCTCGCAGCTCGCCTGCCAACATGGGCTCAGACGCACCACGTTGGTTGTGCTCCAGAACCGCACCGCGCCCCACGCGTGACGTCACGGTGGCGCAGCCCGTGGTCAGCAAGGAGAGCCACAGCAGCCCGGCCGCCCAGGTGCGCACCGTCTTAGCGGACATGGTCCACCCCCAGGCCCACCGCGTACAGCCACTCGCCAAAGCGCCAGCGCACTTCGCCCGAATACAGGTAGCGCGCCTCCAGTTTGCCCACTCCAACCGCGAGCGCGCTGATGGCCACCTCCACGCGCCGCTCGGCGAGCTGCGCCGCGAGCCGCCCGTCGACGTCCACGCGCCCCCAGGTAAACGCCTCTGCCGCCAGTAAGAGGTGCAGGTGCCGTTGCCGCAACCCGCCAAGACGCACCGCATCCCATCCGAACAAGCAGCACCCCCCGCCGCATGGGCTGAATCCGAGCCGTAACGGTTCAGCGGTCGGCGAGCTCCAGGAGCTTCGTGACGGTGTTCCAATTCCGGGCGGTCGGGGTGACTCCCAGACGCAGACTGCCGAGCGCGTTGGCCAGCTTCGAGTCCCGCATGCCATTCGGGAACCGGGCATAGATTTCGCGCCCGACCACACGGAACTCGTCCGGCAGGTACGCAGCCGGGTCGATCTCCTTCAGCCGCTTCGGATCCGGCACGTCGGACAGGAACGTCACGAGGAACTGTGAAGGAGCGTCCTCGGCACCGGGAAGGGGGTTCGCTTTGATCACCGCCGCCAGCTCGTCCCGGGTACGGATGACGACGGAGACCTCGAAGCCGAACTCCCCGGCAATGGCCGACTCGATCCGCTTGACGATCTGCGCCGGGTTCTTCTCCTTGCTCGTGAAGACGGCGTTGCCACTCTGAAGAAGTGTCGCGACGTCGGTGTAACCGAGTCCTTCCAGCAGCTCACGGAGCCGCGCCATCGGGACCTTCTTGTTGCCACCCACATTGATACCGCGCAGCAGGGCGATGTACCGGGCCATGGACACGCGTCCTAGCACACCGGACTCAACGGACGGCCGCCCGACACCGCTCCGAGGCGGTCAGGACGCACGC
Organism: Archangium lipolyticum; assembly: GCF_024623785.1. Lineage (NCBI taxonomy): Bacteria > Pseudomonadati > Myxococcota > Myxococcia > Myxococcales > Archangiaceae > Archangium > Archangium lipolyticum. The sequence goes on along the minus strand of NZ_JANKBZ010000047.1, from coordinate 68,315 downwards.
ACTGACCACATGGCCCGCGGCCTTCCGTTGGAGCTTCGTGCGCTCCTTCTCACAGGAGTCCTGGGTGACATGGCCGCTCGAGGTGGGCGCGGACACTCCGGGGATGTAGCTGCAGAAGCGCCAGCGCTTCACCCCCTGGTACTCCTGCTCTTTTGGAATCTCCACCGGTCCGGACTGCCCGTTGAATACCCTGGCCCCAGGAGCCCGGTCGTAGCACGCGAGCAGCAACCCCGCGCGCGTGGGTCCCGGCCGGTGGCCCCATGGCACCACCACCGGCGCGTTGAGCAGATACGCCTGGAGCTCGACGACCTGCTCGCGAGACACGAGCCCCTGTTGCTTCAACAGCTGGATGGACCCACAGTCCGCGAGCTCCTCGCTCAGACCCTCCGCGAGGGCCTGGTGCGCGCACACGTGGCCGAACCAGAAGAGCTGTACCCCCGGTGGCAACCGCGCCAGAAACCCGGGGTTGTATTCGACGTGCGACGGCACATCGGGCCACGCGGGGAACGACAGGCCAACGTCGGCGAGCGAGGTGTTCGGCACGAAGGCCACCGGCATTCCCGAGGAGGACGTGCAGGACACCGGCACCCCGCCAATCCACGGGGTGTACGGGCTCGCGGGTTGGGCCCGTGCGAGGCCAGGAAGACCCAGGAGCACCAGCTGAACCAGGAGGACGTAGCGCATTGGTCAATCCATTCCGAGTCTACGGGAACGTCACTCCCGACAGAGATGCCGTCCGATGCCCGTTCTCGTCCCAGAGCACGAGCAGGTAGGGGCCAGGGGGCACTCTTCCGGGCAGTTCCACCTCCACCAACAGGCGAAGCGAGCCACCCGAGGCAATGGTCCCCGGGGGCCACACCTGCACCTCCCATCGCCCGTCCCGACCCACGAGTTGCGCGTGCGTGGGAGTCCAGGAAAGGGGACCCCGGTTCCAGAGCTCCAGATCCACCGCCAGTCGCACCACCGGGGTCTCTATCTCGCCACCCTTGGCGCGGTAACCCACGGCGCGCATCACCTCGAAAGCTTCTCCGGGGCGGAGGGTGAGATCCTTGGAGATCTCCCTGGCACGAACCCCATCCTTGTCCATCTGCTTCAGTGCGAGTAGCCCTGAGAGCCCCCGGGGCAGGCCATGCTCCAATCGTTCCCGCGTCAGGTCCGCCTGGCACAGTTGGAATCTCGCCTCGGCCTGCTCGGCCTCCTGACGGAACGAGTCACCCGGGCGTGGGCGGCGGTACACCTCCACCTGGGGCTCGGCGCGGGGAGCCACCACCAGCATGAAGTCCTTGCTCGTGGGCGAAGCCCCGTCCGCGAAGCGCACCGTCAGCTTCAACCGGTTGCCCGGCGGCAGCTCACCCGAGGGCAGCAGGGTGAGAAGAAGCCCGTCCTCCGACAACGACACCTGCCGGAAGTGCTCGCGCGCCTCCAGCACGACACCTTCACGTTGGACCGGCGTGTCGAAGATGAACGTGGTGGTGAGGTTCGGGCCGATGCGCACGTCTCCTGCCTCACGGGGAGTGTCCGCGGTCAATTCGAAGCGGGGCATGCCCGTCATGTCCCAGGAGCGCGTCACGGGCTGTGCGCGTGCCGGTGCATTCACCTGGAGGAGCAGCAATACGGCGGTGGAGAGAGACAGAACGGACATGAGCTACTCGAAACGCCGCACCGCACGGAGCTCCACCGTGGAGAAGATCTTCGCGGCGTCCGGTCCGCTGCCGGGCTCCATCTCCACGCCGTTCTCCTCGGGTTTCGTCGGATCGCCGTAGATCTCGAAGCAGACGGTATAGGTCCACCCCTGGGGTGTTTGGGCCTGGGTGAAGCGCCCGTAGACACGCCCTTCCCCGAACAGGAGCGTCCCTATGTACAGGGTATGCGCCGGCAGCTTCCCATAGGATCTTCCCATGGTGAGCGAGACCTGCTGGCCCGGACGCACGGTGGGGTACTTGCGGAAGATCGGCTCGCCATCGATGAAGAAGGTAACGGACTCGTGGGCTCCGATGCCGATCCCCAATTGCTTCATCGTCTCCTCGGAGCCGGCCGGGCAGGACGCGGGCGGAGGATTGCCCATGCCCGTGGGAATCACCTGGGCCTGGGGGCTGGCACAGGCGAACTGGCCCGCGACCCAGACCAAGATGCAGGTCTTGCCCGAGGCATCGAGCACCGTGTTGCGTTGCTGCTTCTTCTCCCGCCGATGGGTGGGCACCTGATTGGGAGTCCTCACACGCGTGCCTTCCTTCCGTGACGTCGCAGAAGCGACGGGCGCGGAAGTGGTGGCCTGAGAGGGCGCCGCGCCTCTTTCACCTTCCGGTGGCTTCGAGGTGGACGCCACTTCCTGGCCGGATTTTGTGACCTCGGGCATGGTGCGGCCGGAAATCACCTCGGAAGTCATGGAAGAGCCCACCTCGGACGGGGAGCCGGATGGAGAACGCAGGAGAACGAGCAGGCCCACGAGGCCGAGCACCAGCACGGCTCCAGCCAGCATGAGCCGGAGAGGCGTCCATGTTCGGGACGGTGGAGGAACGGGGCGCTCACCCGCCGTGGCACTCCCCGCCCCGGGCGGCGCGGCCTCCGGCGTACGCTCGAGCGTGGACGCCTCCTCGGGTGGTACGGGCAGGCCGCGCCGGGCATGCCGCCGGCTGTAGGCCAACAGCCGCCGCGCCCGGACCCGCCACATCCCCAGGTCGCCCCCCATCTCCTGGAGCGTGGTGGCGGCGTCCGGGCCCCACGCCTCGCACAGGGCCACGTCCCACGAGGCATCCGCCTCGGCCAGCACCGCCTTCAGCGCCGCGCGCAGCGCCTCGGCATCCGGGAAGCGCGCCTCGGCCTGCTTCGCCAACATGCGCAGGCACAGTTCGCCCAGCACCCGGGGCACGCGAGGGTTGCACACGTGCGGAGGCTCGGGCTCCCTCGTCAGGATGACGTCCGCCAGCGCGGCCTCGTCCGCCACCTCCGTGTCGAAGGGGTAGCCGCCCGTCAGCAGCCAGTACAGGAGGACTCCCAGGGCCCACAAGTCGTCGGAGGCACGCGCTGGAGAGTGCTCGCCCGCGTGCTCGCGACGGAAGCGCAGCGCCTCGGGGCTGCGGTAGTGGCGCGTGCCCGGTATCCCCAGGGGGTTGGTGATTTCGGGGGCCCCGACGTAGGTGCTCACCCCGAAGTCCACCAGCACCGGCATCCCGTCCCCGTGCCGGACCAGCACGTTGCCGCCCTTGATGTCCCGGTGCACCACGCCGGCCCGGTGCACCTCCACCAGCTGCCGCGCCACCTCCAGCACCAGCTCCACCACCTGGCGCGCGGTGGGGTTCTTCCACCGGGCCCAGTCGTACACCGAGCGCCCGCGCACGTAGGGCGTGACGAGGTAGAGGTAGCGCGGGAGCCCGGGAGGCCACAGTCCATGGCTCTCCACCGCCAATTCGCCCACGCGCCGCAGCCGCAGCCGCACCTCCAACTCCCTCCACGCCCAGTCGGGTGAGGCCAGGGACAAGAACTTGATGGCACGCCGCCGGCCACCGCGCCCGGCCCGGTACACCGTGCCCTGACCGCCCCTGCCCAACCGGGCCTCCAGCCGGTAGCCCCCCACCTTCGTGCCAGGCGGGGGAGGCTCCGTATCCACCCACTTCCTCCTGCTCCAGCGCCGCCGCTCTCCCCTCCACCGCCGCACCACCGGGACATTGCCTTCCACCGTTTCGCTCATATGCATTACCTCGGCGGTGGGGCAGTTTAACAAGACCGCAGAAAACAGGTGGCGAAGCGAGGTGGGGCGTTCACTTCAGATGAATCCCCGCGCGGCCAGGTGCATACCCAGCAGGGTGTCCACACCCCGGACCAGGTGGGCCATGTCGAAGGAGCGCACCCGGCCCATCAGGACATCCAACCGCTGGCGCTGCTCGCGCCACTCGGCCAACAGCCGCTCCTCCATCCCGGAGGACTCGATGCTGGCAGTGATGTCCTCCGGCGGCAGCATCTGGAGCTGCTCGGCCGTCACCACGCCCGCATCCAGGGCCTGGACGAACACCCGGCTGGCGAAGTCCCGCGCCGCCACCTCGCGCCGCCACGTGGCCGTCATGTTGGCGAGCTGTCCCATGCTCTGCGCGTACCAGACCGCTTCCCGGATGGTCCCCAGCTCCGCAGGGTCCACTGGCGCCGCCATCAGGTCGAGCGTGGCGAACACCATCATGTTCATGTTGTGCGGGGAGTACGCCCGATTCTCCGCCAGGTTGTGCAGGGCCGGCCGGTTCCGCGTGAGCACGGAATAGCGCATGCTGTTGAAGACCTGCCGGTAGTCGAAGACGTAGAGCTCACGGTAGACGCCGTGGTGCGGCAACTCGCGCACGCGCTCCTCGAGGACGTGCCACAGCTCCGCGATGAGCGCGAAGTAGCGCCGCTCCTCGGGAGGCACGTCCGGCGCGGGAGCGGCCCGTCCCTGGGGATGGAAGGGGATGGACAGGGCCGTCTCCAGGAGCGTCTCCGAGCCCCGCTGGTCCGCCAGGTCGTCCAGCAGCACGTTGAGGATGATGGCCAGCAGCTTGGTGGTGAGCAGGTGCTCCTTCCACTCCGCGGGAACCAGCGGCAGGCTCGTCTCCTCCACGCCACGCCAACACCAACGCCAGAGGAAGGCGCCACGGTGGCCCACCTCCTCATAGGCGGCGATGTATCGCTCCACCAGCGGCGGGAGCTGGATGGAACGCAGCGAGTCGAGCGTATCCGTCCAGGCCGCCGCGTAGTCCACGGCGGAGGACTCCTGGGCGAAGAGCCGGGTGTTGCGCTCACTCAAGCGCTCGGAGATCAATCCCAACTGCTCCGGGCATCGTCTCCCATGAGACGCGGTCCGCATGCTTCTCTTTTCGTGGTGGACGCGGCCTATCCCGCGTCCGCCTTGAACACGCGGGGCGCCGTGCTCTCGTCCGGCGTCACGGTGAAGGACAGGCGGCCGATCTCCCGCCCGTCCTCTGTCTCCATGGAGACGCGCCAGTCGCCGGCGCGGGGATTGGTCAGACTCGCGAACGTCCGGTAGCCCCGCTCGCGCCCGCCCTGCCCCAGGTACAGGTCGTCGTAGGCGTGGAACTCCTTCCAGCCCTTCTCCGGATCGTCGTAGTACCAGCGGATGACGAGCCGGGTGCCCTTGTCGCCCGCGCGCTGGGGCTTGAAGCTCGCGGGCGCGAAGACACTGGCGAAGAAGTAGACCTTGTCGCCTGGACGCGCGCGGAAGTCCTGATCCCCGCGCTGCCACGGCCTCCACTCGGGGCGCTCGTGGAGCAGCCGGTAGTCCCGGCCCTTCGGTCCCTTCACCACCTCCACGCCGTGGTAGATGCCACTGGCCAGCATGGACAGCGGCACCGGGGGAATCGCCTTCAGCAGGTACAGCCCGAGCAGCAGCCCCTGGATGCCGAGCCCCGGCAGCGCCACGTGCCGCAGCGTGCGCCGCCAGTCCCCACTCCACCAACGCGCCAGCAGGGAGAGGAGCAGCGTCGCCACGCAGGACAGCCCCGCCGACGCCACGAACAGCTTCCCGCTGTAGTAGCCGGACAGCACCGGCAGCAGGTACGCGAAGTAGGACGTGACACAGAAGCTGTAGAGCCCCACGCGCACCACGGGCCCCAGCGCCCGGAAGCGTGGCAGCTCGTTGGCCACCAGCAGCCCGAAGACGCCCGCGAGGAACAGGAACGCCGTCAGCCCGGAGGCACTCTTGAAATAGAAGAGCGTGTACGGGCTCAGCAGCCCGCCGAGGAAGAAGTGCAGCGCGTCCTCGCGGAAGCGCCACACCCGGGCCAGCCGGCGCGGCGGCTCCGTTCCCCAGCTCCAGCGCAGCTCCGCCAGCAGCAACAGGCCCAGGATGGCCAGGTACAGGCCGTGCTTGGTGAGCACGAACCGGTTGTCGATGCGCGGCAGCGTGAGGATGTCGTAGGCGAAGCCCGCGAAGAAGAAGAGCGCCAGCTCCCACTTCGCGTAGCGGGTGCGGAGGCCTCGCACCCGCTCTCCCAGCGTGGGCCGCGTCTCCGTGGGAACCAGGTCCTCGGGCGGAGCGGTGGTGGCGGGCACATCCGCGACGGGAACGAGCAGCGGCCCCTGCTCCGCGCCCGGCTCGACGCCCAGGCCCGGCTCAGGAGTAGCGGTCATCTCTCCAGGGATGCGCGGTGTTGCTGTAGCCACGTTGTTCCCAGAAGCCTGGCTGGTCCTGCCGGAGGAACTCGATGCGGCGGATCCACTTCGCCCCCTTCCAGGCATAGAGCTGGGGCGTGATCATCCGCACCGGGCCACCGTGCTCGCGCGGCAGCGGCTTGCCATTGTACGTGTGCACCAGCAGCACGTCGTCTTTGAGGGCTTCCTCGAGCGGCAGGTTGGTGGTGTAGCCGTCGTAGGCGTGCGCGAGGATGAACGCCGCCCCGGGCAGCGGGCGGGCGAGCGCCGCGAGCGTCGCGAACTGCACCCCCCTCCACTGCACGTCCATCAGGCTCCAGCCCGTGACGCAGTGGAAGTCACTGGTATCCTCGGCCTGGGGCAGAGACCGGAAGTCCGTCCAGCTCAGGGTCAGGGGCTGCTCCACCGCGCCGTCGATGCGCAGCTCCCACTCGTCCAGCGAGGGCTGATCGAACGGCACACCCAGGTCCAGCACCGGCCACTTGCGTGTCTCGGTCTGATCCGGCGGCAGCTTCGGCATGCCGTGCCGGTTCGGCGGACCGCTGCCCTGGGGGCGCTCGTCACTCACGCCTGGCGTGCGCGCCATCCTCTCCAGGAAGCGCTCCCGGAGTTTCAGGCGCGCTTCCACGATGCGCTGGAGCTTCTCGTCCCGGGTGGACATGTGGCGCTCCTCGGGGTCGGCAGACCCTCACCCCAGCCCTCTCCCAGAGGGAGAGGGGGCGTACACGGTCAGGCCGGGGCCTTGCCGGAGAGCAGGTCGGCCAGCTCGCCACGCTCCTCCAGCTCCATGAGGATGTCCGAGCCCCCGACGAACTTCCCGTTGATGAACACCTGGGGAATCGTGGGCCAGTTGGAGTACTCCTTGATGCCCTGGCGAATCTCGGGATCGGCCAGCACATCCACCGTGTGCACCTCCCCGTGCTGCCGCAGGATGTGCAGCGCCCGCGCGGAGAAGCCGCACTGCGGGAACAGCGCGTTGCCCTTCATGAAGAGGACGATCTTGTGGTTGCGGATCTCCTCGTCGAAACGAGCCTTCAATTCCGGAGTCATGGTTCGGATTCCTCGTCAGCGGTTGCCGAGCTTCTTCCACTGCTCGGGCGAATAGGTCTTGAGCGCGAGCGCGTGCAGCTCGCCGGACTTCAGCCAGTCCTGCAGGGGCGCGTACACCAGTTGGTGCTGTTCCACCATGGACTTCCCCCCGAAGGCGGGGCTCACCACGCGCGCCTCGAAGTGGTCTCCCGTCCCGGTGGTGTCGCGCACGTCCACCTCCGAGCCGGGCAGCGCGCCGAGAATCCTCTGGCGGATGGCATTCGGATCGAGCATCAGTTCAGTCCCTTCCCCTTCACGAGCATGGCGGGATCCACCCCCATGCTCTTCAGGGTGCTGTCCCATATCAGACCCGGGTCCCCTTCGAGCACGGGACGTGCGGACGCCTCGGCGTAGAGCCAGGAGCCGGAAGCGAGCTCGCTCTCCAACTGCCCGGCGCCCCAGCCGGCGTAGCCCAGGCAGAAGCGCAGGTGGGGCGATGGATCCTTCAGGAGGGGGCCCAGCGTGTCCAGGGTGAGGCTGAGGAAGAGGCCGGGCACCACCTCGTGCTTCTCCGTCACACGCTCGTCGTCGTGGAGGACGAAGCCCCGGTGGGGCTCCACGGGGCCGCCCACGAAGACGAGCTGGTTGACCCGTTCCGGGGCGATGCCCAGGGACTGATTCTTCGCCAGCTCACCCAGCGTCAGCGAGGCGCCCCGGTTGATGACCAGCCCCATGGAACCCGATTCGTTGTGCTCGAGCATGAGGATGACCGAGCGCTTGAAGGTCGAATCCCCCAACTGGGGCATGGCGATGAGGAAGCCGGGAGCGAGTGTCTGCACAGGGGAAGTGTCCGACCTTCGCCCCCTCCGCGCAACCCATTCGAACCCGGCCCGCGGATCAATGCCAGCTGTTGTGACGGGACTGCAGCGCCTGGGCGAGCTTCTCCGGCGCGAGCGGCTTGCCGATGAACAGATCCGCGCCCAGCCCCTTGCACTTGCGGGCCATGGCCGCATCGCTCATGGCGCTCACGCCGATGAGCACGGACTGGGGGAACTTCTCGCGCAGGCGCGTCATCAGGTTGGTGCCGCTGCGGCCCGGGAGGAAGACATCGACGATGGCCGCGTCCATGCGCTTGTTGCGCACGGCGAACTCGGCCTCCTCCGCGCTGCCCACGGGCAACGGCGCGTAGCCCCACTGCGTCAACAGTTCCACCAGCAGCTCGCGGTGGGCGGGGTCGTCCTCGACGATGAGCACCGAGCCCTTCACCGGCTCCAGCTTCAGATTGTCGTCGGCCTGGGTCCTGGAGCGGCTGTGGCCGGTGGCAATGGGGAGCTCCTCGTTGACGATGGACATGGTGGCTCCGGGGAGAGGGGGTTGTGTGGTGGGAACGGCCACACGCATGCTCGGAATTCCACACTCACAACGTCCCCGGGGGCGAACCGCCGCTCCCCTCAGGCGCGGCGCGTCCCAGCCCCGAGTGCCTGGGAGGCCAGCGAGGCACCAAGCACGAGCAGCACCAGCAACCCCCAGGCGGGAAGCACCACGCGCGCGCCGCCCTCGTAGATGAGGGCCGCGTAGCTGGTGCCCAGGTAGCGGCCGAGCGACATCGGCTCCATGCGGGCGATGCCGAAGAAGCTGACGGTGGACTCGGCGAGGATGGCGGTCGGCAGGCGGCTGAGGAAGACGGCGAGCACGAAGGGGCGCAGCGCGGGCCAGAGGTGGACGCGCAGCAGGTGCCAGCGCCCGGCGCCGAGGGCCCGCGAGGCGGCGATGAACTCCTGGCCCTCCAGCGTGGCCAGGCGGTTGCGGAACATGCGCGCCGGACCCGCCCAGCCCACCAGGGCCAGGGACACCACCATCAGCCCGAAGGGGCCCAGTCCGCCCGCGTGGCCCGCGTCCAGCATCGACTGGCCCGCAAGTTGGAGCACCATCACCACCAGCACGTCCGGCAGCGCGAAGACGGCGTCCACCGCGCGCAGCACCTGGTGCTCCACCGCGCCGCCCGCCGCCCGGGCGCCCATGGCCACGCCGAGCCCCAGCGCGGTGGACAGGGCCCCGGCCATCAGGCCCACGGCCAGGGAGACCCACAGGCCCCCGAAGGCCAGCTCGCACACCGTACGGTCCGGGTGGGTGGGGTCCGTGCCCAACGGGCAGGTCGAGGCGAGCGCCTCGGGGAAGACGCGGGCGGCGAGCCAGCTCGCCAGGCCCAGGCCCACGAGCAGCACGAGGCCCACCCAGGCCCGCGTGGGGACGCGGCGCGTGCTCATGTCCGGGCCTCCCGGGCCCTCGGATCCACCCAGAGGCGCACGAGCTCCACCCCCAGCCCGACGGCGACGAGCAGCGAGGCGAAGACGGTGGTGGCCACCACGACGACGGCCACCTGCTTCTGCAGCACGGCGAGGACGTAGAGCTGGCCGAAGTACGGCAGGCCGAAGACGCGCTCGGCGGCGAAGGAGCCGGCGAGGAGCGCGGTGGCCACGGGCCCCACGGCGTCCAGCAGCGCGGGCAGCACGTTGGGCAGCACGTGGCGCCACAGCACGGAGTGCGGGGACAGGCCCTTGCCGAGCGCGGTGCGCACGTAGTCCCGGGACAGCTCCGTGTCCAGCGCGTCCGCCACCAGCGTGCCGAGGAAGATGCCGGGCCAGACGGAGATGACGAGCGCGGCGGACAGCTCGGGCAGCAGGTGCCCGCGCTCCACCACCGCGGGCGCGAGCAGCAGCGCGGGGATGAAGACGGGCGTCCCGAAGGCCACGGCCGGCAGCGCGTCCCCGAGCACGGCGAGCCGGCCCCGTCTCCACCGCGCCCGCAGCAGCGCGAAGGCCAGGGCCCACCCGAGCGCGAGCACCAGGGCCACCAATCCCACGCCCACGCTGCCGGAGAGCTTCCACAGCAGCTCGTCGCCGGTGACGCCCTGGGCGCTGGTGCCCAGGCGCTCGCCGCGGAAGAGCTTCACCCACGGGCGGAGGAAGCCGAGCGGCTGCCCCAGGCCGAGGTCCCTCCGGTAGGACGCGAGCACCTCCGGAGCCACCTGGCGCTTGGCGTCGTCATCGGTGGTGAGCGGCAGCGCGGCCATGAGGAAGTAGGACGCGAGCGCGACGAGGGGCACGAGCACCAGCTGCCGGCCGAGGCGGACGAGCGCGGGAGACATGGGTCAGCGCACCTCCGCCGGGGTCCCCAGGCGCAGCTCGCGCAGGGAGAGGAAGTTGAAGGGGTCCACGTCCACGCCGCGCAGGGAGGCCCGGGTCCGGAAGTAGCGGTCCGGGTGGTACAGGGGCGCGATGACGGCCATCTCGTCGAGGAGCACCGCCTGGGCCTGTCCGTAGAGGGCACGCGCGCGGGCCTCGTCCGGCTCGGCGTCGGCCTCGTCCAGGAGCGCCTCGAAGCGGCTCATGGGCTCGCCGCCCCGCTGCGTCTCCCAGCCCGACTGGTGCAGTCCGGTGCGCTCGAAGAGGGTGAAGAAGGTGTTGGGGTGCGCGTAGTCCGCGCCCAGCCGGCGCAGGTAGAGGTCGTAGGCCCGGGGGCCCTCGGGAGTGCGGCGGGCCACCTCGGCGGAGAAGTCCGAGCGCGAGTCCAGCGTCACCTGGAGGCCCACGGCGGCGAGCTGCGCGGCCAGGCGCTCGGCGATGGCGGCCTCGGGCACGAAGGAGTCCCCCGCCCGGAAGACGAGGCGCAGCGGCCGGTCCACTCCCGGCACCCCGGAGAGCTCCGCTCGGGCCCGCTCGGGCTCGAAGTGGGGCAGGCGCGCGGCTTCCTGGGGGGTGGCGGCGCCGGGCAGCTCGGGCGGGAGGAGGACGTGGCTGGGACGCGCCGCGGGCAGCAGGCCCTTCATGAGGGCCTCGCGATCGATGGCCCGGGAGATGGCCCGGCGCACCTCGGGCCGATCGAGCGGTGGGCGCTCGGTGTTGAAGACGAGGAAGTAGGTGGAGAGGAGCGGCTCGTGCTGGAGGTCCTCCGGGTGGCGGCCCTGGAGGGCCACGGCGCTGTCCACGAAGACGAAGTCCACCCGGCCGCGCTCGTAGAGGGCGGGGCCGATCTCAGACTTCAGGAGGGTGAGCACGGGCGCGGGGCGCTCACCGGGGCCGAGCGGCGGCTGGAAGATGGAGTGCGGGTTGTGGACGAGCCTCACGCGCTCGCCGGCGCGGTCCCAGCTCTCGACGCGGTAGGGGCCGAGCGCCAGGGGGTGGCCCTCGCGCGGCCGGTCGAAGTAGTCGCGCACCGCTTCCTCGGACCTGCCGGCAAGGGCCGCGGAGGGCACGGGGAAGAACAGGTAGACGTTGGCGAGCCGCGCGAGGAAGTAGCTGCGGGGGCGAGCCAGGGTGACGCGCAGGGTATGCGGATCGATCGCCTCGATGCCCACGCGGGCGAGGGCGGCCTGGAGGCGCTCGGCGGGGGCACCCTGGTCCTGAAGGGAGAGCACCTCCTCGGCGCCGAGGAGGTCGGCCAGCTCCCCGCGCTCGCGGCCCTGGAGGGCGCGGTGCCAGCCGAGGACGAAGTCCTGGGCGGAGAGGGGGGTGACACCATCGGACCAACGCACGTCCCGCCGGAGGTGGAAGGTGTAGACCTCGTGGCCGTGGGCGGTGCGGGAGCGCTCCCAGCGCTCGGCGAGACCGGGCTGGACGGAGTGGTCGGGCGCGAGGGTGGTGAGCCCGCGCTGGCTGGCGAGCATGACGGGGTAGTTGGCCCAACTGGTGGGGTCGGAGTAGCTCCAGTCGAGGGTGGTGGGCATCGCGGGGACGACGACCTTGACGCCAGGGTCGGGCTGGAAGCCACAGCGACCACAACCTCCGGCCACGAGGACCAGGGCGAGCATCAAGGCGAGTCGTGAGGAGCGCGAGGGAGGAGCCACCGGGGGGTGGGTTGTATCGCGTCAGAGAGGGAGCATGCGACCACCGAGCAAGGGAACACCCTCACCCTAGCCCTCTCCCAAAGGGAGAGGGGACATACACGGTGACGAACCTGATGAGTCCCTCTCCCTCTGGGAGAGGGTCGGGGTGAGGGTCTACCGCGAAAAAAACGGGCCCCAGGGGAGTCCCCGGGGCCCGCGATTCACTTCACCCGTTCAACCTGGAACCCCTACGCCGAAGCAGGGGCCGAAGCGGGGGTCACCGCACCTGCGGCGTCCGAGTTCTTGGACGACTCCGCCCTGCGGCCGAACTCCTCGGGCTTCTCGAGGACCAGGGCCTCGCGCAGCACGTCGTCCACGAACTCCACGGGGACGATGCGCAGCTGGGCGCGGATCTTCTTCGGGATGTCCTTCAGGTCCTTCTTGTTGGCCTTGGGGATGAGGACGGTCTTGATGCCGGCGCGGTGGGCCGCGAGCGTCTTCTCCTTCAGGCCGCCGATGGGCAGCACGCGGCCGCGCAGGGTGATTTCACCCGTCATGGCCACGTCCTTGCGAACCGGGACGCGGGTGAGCGCGGACACGAGCGCGGTGCACATGGTGACACCGGCGGACGGACCGTCCTTGGGAATGGCGCCCTCGGGCAGGTGCACGTGGATGTCGTAGTTCTCGAACATCTTGCGGTCGATTCCGAACCGCTCGGCGCGCGAGCGCACGTACGACATGGCCGCCTGGGCCGACTCCTGCATCACCTCACCCAGCTTGCCGGTGATGATGAGCTTGCCCTTGCCCGGCATCACCGTGGCCTCGGTGGTGAGGATCTCTCCGCCCATCTCCGTCCAGGCCAGACCGGTGACGATGCCCACCTGGTCCTCGCGCTCGGCCACGCCGTAGCGGAAGCGCGGGGTGCCCAGGTACTTCATCACCTGCTTGCGGTCGACCACGATGTCGCGCTTGCCGTTCTTGAGGATGTCGCGCGCGATCTTCCGGTACACGCCGCCGATCTCACGCTCCAGCGAGCGCACACCGGACTCACGGGTGTAGCGGTGGATGATGGTCCGCAGGGCCTCGTTGGTGACGTCGATCTTCATGTCCGCCAGGCCGTTGGCCTCCTGCTCCTTGGGGATCAGGTAGCGGCGGGCGATGTTGAGCTTCTCCGGCTCGGTGTAGCCCGCGATCCGGATGACCTCCATGCGGTCCTGCAGAGGACCGGGGATGTTGTGCATCGTGTTCGCGGTGCAGATGAACATCACCTTGGACAGGTCGTAGTCCAGGTCGAGGTAGTGGTCGTTGAAGTTGTGGTTCTGCTCCGGGTCGAGCACCTCGAGCAGCGCCGCGCTCGGGTCGCCACGGAAGTCCGTGGACATCTTGTCGATCTCGTCGAGCAGGAAGACGGGGTTGTTGCTGCCCGCCTTCTTCAGCGACTGGATGAGCTTGCCCGGCATCGCGCCGATGTACGTGCGCCGGTGGCCGCGGATCTCGGCCTCGTCACGCACGCCGCCCAGGGACAGGCGCACGAACTTGCGGCCGGTGGCGCGGGCGATGGAGCGCGCCAGCGACGTCTTGCCGACGCCCGGAGGCCCCACGAAGCAGAGCACGGGGCCCTTGAGCTTCTTCACCAGCTGCTGCACCGCCAGGTACTCGAGGATGCGCTCCTTGGGGCGCTTGAGGCCGTAGTGGTCCTCGTTGAGCACCCGCTCGGCCTCGACCACATCCAGCCGGTCCTGCGTCTCCTCGTACCAGGGCAGGCTGATGATCCAGTCGATGTAGTTGCGCACGACGGTGGCCTCGGCGCTCATCGGGCTCATCATCCGGAGCTTCTTCAGCTCCTTCTTGACCTTGAGCGTGGCCTCCTTGCTCATCCGCTTGTTCTTGAGCTTCTCCTCGATCTCCTGGATCTCGTTCTTGAACTCGTCGCGCTCACCCAGCTCCTTCTGAATGGCCTGCATCTGCTCATTCAGGTAGTACTCCTTCTGGGTCTTCTCCATCTGCTTCTTGACGCGGGTGCGGATCTTCTTCTCGACCTGCAGTATCTCGATCTCACCCTGCATCAGCTCGTAGAGCTTCTCCAGCCGCTTGGCCGGGCTCTCCGTCTCGAGCAGCGCCTGCTTGTCGTTCAGCTTGAGCGACAGGTGCGCGACGATGGTGTCGGCCAGACGCGCCGGATCATCGATGCTCGCCACCTGCATGAGCATCTCGGGGGGGATGCGCTTGTTGAGCTTGACGAAGGCCTCGAAGACCGAGTGCACGCTGCGCACGAGCGCCTCGAGCTCCACGGACTTCTCGCTCTGCTCCTCGACCTCCTCCACCTCGACCATGAAGAAGGCGTCGTTGGGCATGAAGCGCTTGACCTTCGCCCGGCGCACGCCCTCCACGAGCACCTTCACCGTGCCGTCGGGCAGCGGGAGGAGCTGGATGACATGACCGATGGTCCCGAAGTGGAAGATGTCTTCCGCCGTGGGGTCATTCGTCTTGGCCTTCTTCTGGGCGGCCAGGAGGATGACGGCCTTGTCGTCGGGGCCCTTGTGAGCCATCGCGTCCTTCAGGGCCGCAATGGACTTCTCCCGGCCGACGAACAGCGGGACCACCATGTGCGGGAACACGATGATGTCGCGCAGCGGAAGGAGCGGCACCGTGCTCCCACGCTTCTGGGCATCCCTCTTGTCGTCTCGTCCGAAGAACATGTATTCGCCACCTGCCTGCTTGCCACCCGTGGTTGCAAGCCCCTGGAATGTTGCCCGCTCGCACTCCCAGAGTGCGTACGGGTGAAGACGGTCTCTATAACACGGCCCCTCCGGCCGCCGTTCCCCGCGTGAAAGATGGGGGATGTTGGCCTGCAAGCAAGGGAACACCTGGGGGCCATCGGGTGTCCGGCCGGTGCTTTAGCGGCCCCGATTTGCGCTCGCAGCGGATGCAATTCCGTCCGCCTGGACGCCAAGCACCTGGAACAAGAAGCTGTAGAGGTCCACGCTGGACTCGATGGCCTTGGCCACCTGATCCGCTCCGCCGTGGCCCGCGTTGGCCTCCACGCGCATCAGAGCGGGTGCGTCATGACCCGCGCCCTGCACGGCGGCCGTGAATTTGCGGGCGTGCAGGGGGTCCACCCGGTCGTCGTGGTCCGCGGCCATCATCAGCAGGGCCGGGTAGCGCACGCCCGGCCGCACGTGATGGTAGGGCGAGTAGGCGTGGAGCACCCGGAAGTCCTCCGGGTCCTCCGCCGAGCCATACTCCGGAATCCAGGTCTTCCCGCTGCCGAACAGGTGGTAACGCACCATGTCGAGCAGAGGCACCGAGCACACGACCGCGCCGTACAGCTCCGGACGCTGGGTCATCACGGCCCCTACCAGCAGGCCGCCGTTGCTGCCTCCGGAGATGGCCAGCCTGCCGGGCCGGGTATAGCCCTCGCGCACGAGGAACTCGGCGGCCGCGTGGAAGTCGTCGAAGACGTTCTGCTTGAGGTGCAGGCGGCCGGCTTCGTGCCAGGCCTTTCCGTACTCGCCACCGCCGCGCAGGTTGGCCACCGCGTACACGCCTCCGGCGTCCAGCCAGGGGTAGATGCTCGAGCGGAACGACGGCAGCATGCTCACATTGAAGCCGCCGTAGCCCGACAGCAGCACCGGGTTGTCGCCGTTCTTCTTCAGGTCCTTGCGGTGCACCAGGAAGAGGGGCACCCGCGTGCCGTCCTTGGAGCGGTAGAAGGCCTGCTCGACGGTGTAGCGCTCCGGGAGGATGGGCAGGTCCACCCGGGCCCACGTCTCCACGCGCCCGGTGGACACGGACGTCTTGTAGACCTGCGGCGGGGTCGTGAAGGAGCTGAAGACGAACCAGGCCTCGTCGCGGTCCTCCAGCCCGTAGAGGTTGCTCGCCGCTCCCACGCCCGGCAGCTCCACATCGCGCACCGGCTGGCCTTCCAGCGTCACCAGCTTCACCCGGGTGGTGGCGTCCTTCAGGTACGCCAGCGCCAGATGGCCGCCCACGATGCTCACGCCCTGCAGCGCGGCCGAGGGATCCTCGGGGACGATCTCCTTCCAGGCCGAGCGCTCGGGCCGCTCGGGGGACACCTTGAAGACGCGCTCCAGGGGCGCTCCCTCATCGGTGAGGATGTAGAAGGTGTCCTCCCAGACGTCGACGGAGTACTTCGCCTCCTGCCCCTTCACCAGCAGGCGGAAGTCCTTCTCCCCCACCCGCTTCCACCAGACGTCGTTCTCGCTCCAGCCACGGGTGATGTAGACGAAGAGGTACTTGCCGTCCCGGCTGACGCCTCCGCCGAGGAACGTCTTCGGGTCCCCGGTGCGCTCGTGCACCACGGCGTCCGTCCTCGGGTCCGTACCCAGCCGGTGCAGCCGCAGCTCGGTGTAGCCGGGCCGCTCGGCCACGGGGATGGACGGATCCGTGGGCAACCACTCGTAATAGAAAGCCTGGTTGTCCGGCGTCCAACTCGGGGAGGCGTACTTGGCCCCCTCGATGACGTCCACCTCGCTCCACTTCCCCGTGTCCACGTCCAGCACGTGGAGGATGGCCTCGTCCGCCGCGTTGGGCTTCCGCGTGAAGGCCAGCTTCCGACCATCCCACGACGGGGCCCACAGTCCCAGGGACACCGTGCCGTCCGGGCTCCAGGTGTTGGGGTCGAGCAGGACGCGCTCTTCTCCCTTCTCTCCCTCGCGCCAGTAGAGGACCGCCTTCTCCTTGTCCTTGTGTGTGCGGACGTAGAAGTAGCGGTCACCTCGCACCGCGGGAGCGGATACGGACTCCACGTAGAAGAGCTCGGTGAAGCGCCGTCTCAGGGCCTCGCGGCCCGGGAACCGGGAGAGGTGCTCACGGGTGAAGGCATCCTGGGCCTTCATCCACGCCTGCACCTCGGGGGACTTCTCGTCCTCGAGCCAACGGTACGGGTCCGCTACCGCCACCCCGTGCAGGGTGTCCACCACCGACTCGGCCCGCGTCGCCGGGTAGTTCATCCGCTTCGTCTCCATGGGTGGAAGAGCAGATAAGGCAACGCCCCCGGTCATCCCACGAAAAACGCGGGACTGACGGGGGCGTCCATGAGGCGCGGTGGGGCGACGGGTCCAAACCAAAGGACCCCATACCCTCACCCTGGCCCTCTCCCAGAGGGAGAGGGGACATCCTCGGGTTGGGCCCTCTCCCTCTGGGAGAGGGTCGGGGTGAGGGTAGGCGTGCCTACGCGCTCTCCTTCTTGGGCTCCGTCTCCTTGTTGTCCTGGGAGTGGAGCACCACCGGCTCGCTCTTCTTGAGGATGACCTCCTCGGAGATGACGACCTCGCGCGCCGTCTTCCGCGAGGGCAGCTCGTACATCACGTCCAGCATCGCGCTCTCCAGGATGGAGCGCAGGCCGCGCGCTCCCGCCTTGCGGCGGATGGCCTCCGAGGCAATCGCCTTGAGCGCCCCGTCCGTGAACTTCAGCGAGATGCCGTCCAGCTCGAAGAGCTTCTTGTACTGCTTCGTCAGCGCGTTCTTCGGCTGGCTGAGGATGTTCACCAGCGCCGCCTCGTCCAGCTCCTCGAGCGCCGTGACGATCGGCAGACGGCCGATGAACTCCGGAATCATGCCGAACTTCAGCAGGTCCTCCGGCTCCACGTGCTTGAGCAGTTCGGTGAGGTTGCGCTGCTTCTTGGACTGGATGTCCGCGCCGAAGCCCAGGCTCCGGCCACCCAGCCGCCGCTCGATGATCTGCTCGAGCCCGCCGAAGGCGCCGCCGCAGATGAACAGGATGTTCGTCGTGTCCACCTGCAGGAACTCCTGCTGCGGGTGCTTGCGGCCCCCCTTGGGCGGCACGTTCGCGATGGTGCCCTCGATGATCTTCAGCAGCGCCTGCTGAACGCCCTCGCCCGACACGTCGCGGGTGATGGAGGGGTTCTCCGACTTGCGGGCGATCTTGTCGATCTCGTCGATGTAGACGATGCCGCGCTGGGCCCGCTCGATGTCGTGGTCCGCCGCCTGGAGCAGGTTGACGATGATGTTCTCGACGTCCTCACCCACGTAGCCGGCCTCGGTGAGGCACGTGGCGTCCGCGATGGTGAAGGGCACGTTGAGGATGCGCGCCAGCGTCTGCGCCAGCAGCGTCTTGCCACTTCCGGTGGGGCCCAGCAGAAGGATGTTGCTCTTCTGCAGCTCCACGTCGTCCATGGCCACCTTGGACTCGATGCGCTTGTAGTGGTTGTGCACCGCCACCGAGAGGGTCTTCTTGGCCCGCTCCTGGCCCACCACGTACTCGTCGAGGATGGCCTTGATCTCACTGGGCCGCGGGATGCGCAGCTTCGTGTCCTTGGTCTCCTCGCGGTCGATCTCCTCCGCGATGATGTCGTTGCACAGCCCGATGCACTCGTCGCAGATGTAGACCGTCGGTCCCGCGATGAGCTTCTTCACCTCTTTCTGCGACTTTCCGCAGAAGGAACAGCAGAGGGACTGGTTGTCTCGCTTCTCCACGTTCTTACCCGCCATGTATGCCCTCGCTGCAACTGCCTGGAGGTGCGCTCCCCAACCGGCCCGCCCCCCTGCCTACAGCCAATCTAGTCAGTCCCCTTCCGGGGCGTCCACGTGCCTGCGGGGTACTTAACACCCCAAAACATCCGGCGCAGAAAGCAGAAGCCGGAGACGCGGTGCAGCATTCCCGCGGCTCCGGCCCGTGCACTTCCCTTGAAACCGGCCCTACTTGCGCTCGCCCGGCGGCAGCAGGACCTTCCGGGGATTCTGGACCTCGTCCAGGATGCCGTAGGCCTTGGCCTCGGTGGCACCCATGAAGAAGTCGCGGTCCGTGTCCTTCTCCACTCGCTCGATCGACTGGCCGGTGTGCTTGACGATGAGCTCGTTGAGCTTGGCCCGCATGCGGAGGATTTCCTTCGCCTGGATCTCGATGTCCGTGGCCTGGCCGCGCACCCCGCCCAGCGGCTGGTGGATCATGATGCGCGAGCTGGGCAGCGCGTAGCGCTTGCCCTTGGCCCCGGCCAGCAGCAGGACGGCCCCCATGGAGGCCGCCTGCCCCACGCAGATCGTCGACACCTGGGGCTTCACGTACTGCATGGTGTCGTAGATGGCCAGACCCGCCGTCACGGACCCACCCGGCGAGTTGATGTAGAGGTTGATGTCCTTGTCCGGGTCCTCGGACTCGAGGAACAGGAGCTGGGCGACGATGACGTTGGCGACGTCATCGTCGATCTCCGTTCCCAACATGACGATCCGGTCCTTCAGGAGCCGGCTGTAGATGTCGTACGAGCGCTCCCCACGGTGGGTCTGCTCGATGACGTAGGGAACGGGCATGAAGGGCATGACAACCTCGTGAAGGGTCTAAGGAGGATGAACTCCTAGGAATACTTCGCCTGACCCTTCAGGAATTCAATCGTCTTTTCTTCGCGGAGTCGGAGGTTCAACCCCTGGCGCTCCTCCGGGCCCTTGAAGTACTTGCGGACGACGGAGACGGCCTGGTTGGCCTCCTTGGCCAGCTCCTCGATCTTCTTCTCCACCTCTTCGTCGGAGACCTGGATGTTCTCCTTCTGAGCAATGGCCTCGAAGAGGAGCGCGCCCTTCACCTCCAGGACAGCCTCCTCGCGCAGGTCCTCGCGCAGCCGGTTGAAGTCCAGGTTGAGCTGGCGCGGATCCATTCCCATGCGGGCCATGGCGCGCAGCCGGTTCTCCAGCATGTTGTCGATGGTGCGCTCCACCATGGACCGCGGCACCTCGAAGGGGTTGCGCTCGATGAGGGCCTTGATGAGGGCGGCACGCTCCTCACCCTGGGCCTTGTTGCGCTTGCCCGTCTCGAGATCCGTGCGGATGCGGGTGCGCAGCTCCTCCAGCGTCTGGGCCCCACCGGTCTCCTTGGCGAACTCGTCGTTGAGCTCGGGGGTGACCTTGCGCTTCAGGGACTTGACGGTGAACTTGAAGCGGGCCGTCTTGCCCTTGACCTCCTCCACCCGGTAGTCGGCCGGGAAGACGTAGTCGATCTCCTTGGTCTCGCCCACCTTGGTGCCCTCGAGGGCGGCCACGTTGGACTCCACCAGCTCGCCGGGGGCCAGCTCCACGGTGACGTCGTCGGCCTTGCTGCCGGGGAAGGTGTTGCCGTCCACGGAGGCGTCGTAGTCCACGATGGCGAAGTCACCGGCCTGGGCCACGTCGCGGCCCTCCACCGCATCCAGCCGGGACATGTTCTCACGCAGCTGCGTGAGGCGGTCCTCCACCTCCTTGTCCTCGACCTTCGTCTCGGAGCGGGTGAGCGGCAGACCCTGGTAGTCCTTGGCCTCCAGCTTCGGCTTCACCTCGACGCGGGCCTCGAAGGAGAAGGGCGCGTCGGCCTTGAGGCCGGAGTTGTTCGTCACCTGCGGCGGGGCCACGGCCTCCACCTTGTGCTCCCGGACGGCCTCCAGCCAGGCGTTCTGCACCACGCGCTGGATGACCTCGTCCTCCACCCGCTCCCGGAAGCGCTGCTCGAGGATGCGGCGGGGCACCTTGCCCTGCCGGAAACCGGGCAGCTTCACCTGCTTGCCGAGCGCCGTATACGCCCGGGTGAGCTCCTCGGCCACGCGGGCGTTGTCGACCTCGATGGAGAGCTTCTTCTCGATGGGAGAGAGCTCCTCGACCTGGACCTTCATGGGGATGCCTCGCTCGCGCCGGGCGTGCCATCGACGCCGGCGTGTCGAATGGGTGAAGAAGTGCAGACTAGGGACGTGCGCCTTTAGGAGATAGGTCCGATCCGGTCAACGCGAAATGGCCGGAATGGGCGAGGAGGGACTCGAACCCTCACACCTTGCGGTACCAGATCCTAAGTCTGGCGCGTCTACCAGTTTCGCCACCCGCCCGGGCGCACACCGTGCGTTCTACCTCGAAAACCGGGGTCCGGCACACGCGAATCCAGGACCCCAAAAGACACCGGGGCTCTCTCATCGCTGAGAGAGCCCCGGTCTGTGAGAGCGGAGGGAATCGAACCCACAACCTATGGATTAAGAGTCCATTGCTCTGCCAATTGAGCTACGCTCCCGACTCTTGTGCACCGCGGCGGCTCGTCACCGCGCGTTGACGGGGACGGCTTGTACGAGGCCTTGCCGTCCACGTCAAATGCTTTTTTTCGAGCCCCGGCGCAACCCCTCCGCACCCGTTTCCCCGAGCCCGCCTGCCCTCCTGCCGGGCCTGGACACCCGTTCAGTAGTGGGGATGCCAAAGCGCGCCTTCCAGGGTTGAATCTTCCCCGAGGTGCGGGCGGACGGAGGTCGTTCGCCCTTTTCGTCGAAGGCGGAGACAGAGCAGCGGCATGGAAGCACACAACAAGGCGGAAACGGCGTCGGGCCAGTGGAGCCCCGAGCGCGTGGAACTCATCAAGCGGACCATCTGCCCCAAGGGCATCGGGGAAGACGAGTTCGCCCTCTTCATCGAGCAGTGCAAGCGCTCCGGGTTGGACCCGTTGCTGAAGGAGGCCTTCTGCGTGGCTCGCAGACAGAACGCGGGCAACCGGGAGAAGCCCAACTGGGTGACGCGCTACGAGTTCCAGCCCTCCGAGGCGGGGATGCTGGCGCGAGCGGAGCGCTTCCCGGACTTCAAGGGCATCCAGGCGAGCGCGGTGTACGCCGAGGATGAGATCATCGTGGATCAGGGCAGGGGCGAGGTGGTGCACCGCTTCAACCCGGCCAAGCGCAAGGGCAGCCTGGTGGGAGCCTGGTCGCGCGTGGTGCGCGATGGGAAGTTGCCGGTGGTGGTGTGGCTGGACTTCGCGGGCTACGTCCAGCAGACGCCGCTGTGGGCCAAGATTCCCACGACGATGATCGAGAAGTGCGCCCGCGTGGCGGCGCTGCGCAAGGCGTACCCCGAGGCCTTCGGCGGACTGTACGTGCGCGAGGAGATGCCGGCCGAGGAGTTCGAGCCAGCGGCGGAGCCCGCCCCGGCGACGAGCCATGGTGGCTACGAGGTGCTGGGCGCGCGTCCCGGCCCCGTGAAGGCGTCCTTCCCTCCCCCGTCCACGACCTCCGCGCGTGAAGTGCGCGAGGTCCGCGAGGAGAAGGAGCCCACACCAGCAGTGCAGACCCAGCAGCACGTGGAGGCTCTCAAGGAGCCCACGCGTGAGCCGGAGCCGGCCCCCGCGCCGGTGAAGGCGAAGGGACGCTCCGCGGCCACTTCGGCCAAGGAGGTCCGCGAGCCCGTGGTCGCCAAGGAGACCCACGAGCCCGCTCCTGCTCCCGCGCCCGCCCCGACCGTCGAGGCTCCAGCGAAGCTGAAGAGCTCGTCCGTCGTGGTGGCCTTCGGCACGCACAAGGGCAAGACGGTGTCGGAGCTCAATGACGAGGACCTGGCCGAGACGATCGACCTGGCCCACGAGAAGCTGATGGAGCAGCCCAAGGCGAAGTGGGCCCGGGCGATGCGCGAGAACCTCGCGGCGCTGGAGGCGGAGGCGGAGCTGCGCTGCCGCGTCCCCACGACGAGCGGCTCCGAGGCCTGAGCTTCAACGGGAGTCAGAGTTCCCCGGCGTGGCGGCACCCTCGAGAGGGGGTGCTGCTGCGCGCCCGGAGGGACTTGAACCCCCAACCCTTGGCTTCGAAGGCCAATGCTCTATCCAGTTGAGCTACGGGCGCAAAAAGCGGGGGGTTTCAGAAGGGCGGCCAACCGGGATCGAACCGGTAACCTCAGGAGTCACAGTCCTGCGCTCTAACCAGTTGAGCTATGGCCGCCGTCATGGGCGAACAACCGCCTTGAAACGTGGCGGCTTCCCTACCGTGGAAACCGTCACTGTTCAAGCCCTTTGTCACAACGGGAGGCCTGGCGCGCCAGGCGGGACTCGAACCCACGACCCTCGGCTTGGAAGGCGGAGGGGCGAATCCTCCAACGGTTAGCAGGCTTTCGCAAACCCCCGTAACCATTTGAGGCTCCGGCAGCAGGGCCTTTCCAACCGCCACACCCGGCTCCAGGGTCCACCAAGGTTCTTGCTGCATCCTAGCTGCGAGGTGCGGCCTCGGGCCCGGGAGCGCGGCTCCTCACCGTCCGGGAGGTGGCCGCCCGGCTGTCGGTCCGCACCGCGACCGTCTACTCGCTCTGTTCACGTGGGCTACTTCGGTTCATCCGCGTGTCCGGGGCCCTCCGCATCGACCCGTCCGAAGCGCGAAAGGGACAGGGGAATGGGAAAGCAACTTTGACTTTGAGAATCGTTCTCAGGTAAGCCGCAGCGCGCTCACAACCCCCGCGCACCGGCACTGCTCGCGTTCGAAAAGGAACCCTCGATGAAGCCCCGCCGACCGCCTCCCCCCCCCGCCTGGCTCCTCACGCTCGGCCTCGCCCTCGCCCCCACGGCCTTCGCCCAGCAGGAGGCGCCGGCCCCCACGCTGGCGGAGATCCCCGAGGAGGAGCGGCTGAGCGAGGAGGAGCTCACGGAGGAGGTGGTGGTGACCGCCACGCGCCGTCCCGAGGCCATCGCCAACGTGCCCGGAGCGGTCACCGTGGTCGGACGCGAGCAGCTTCAGGCCCAGTTCAAGGCGAGCGGCCAGAACATCGCGGACGCGCTTGGCAAGCTCGTCCCGGGGCTCGCGCTGGGCAACCAGTCCTCGTCCACCTACGGGCAGACGCTGCGCGGCCGCACCGTGCTGGTGCTCATCGACGGCGTCCCGCAGAGCGCCGTGCGCAACGTGTCACACGACCTGCACACCCTGTCCCCCGAGGCCGTCGAGCGCGTCGAGGTGGTCCGCGGCACCACGGCCATCTACGGCGAGGGCGCCTCCGGCGGCATCATCAACATCATCACCCGCCCGACCGGGACCGGGCAGCCCCGCTTCTCCACCACCCTGGAGACCACCACCGCCGTGGTGCAGCCGCTCGGCGGCCTGGGCGGGCGCCTCGCCCAGACGGCGGACGGGGCGGTGGGCCCGCTGGGCTTCTCGCTCACCGGCGCGATCGAGCGCACCTCCGCCCAGTACGACGCGGAAGGAGACCGCATCCCGCCCAACCCGTACGGCCAGGGCGGGCTCGCCGAGTCGCTGCGCTACGACCTGTCCGGCGCCCTCACCTGGAAGCTCACGAGAGAACAGCGGCTGAAGCTGACGGCCGCGCACTTCCAGGGCCGGCAGGACACGCGCTTCACCACGGACCCGAGCGTCAACCAGCTGCCGCTCTTCGGCTCCAAGTCGCGCGTGCTCGAGGGGCTCGAGCTCGGCCAGCCCGAGGCCACGCGCAACACCACGCTCTCGCTCACCTACGACCACGACGCGGTGCTCGGCAGCACGGTGCGCGCGCAGCTCTACTACCGGAACTTCTGGACCAACTTCTTCCCGTCCGACGATCGCACCGTCGCCACCTACAAGGCCATCATGCAGTCGCGGCTGGAGACGCAGAAGGGAGGGGCGCGCCTGGAGATCGGCACGCCCATCCTCGAGGGCCTCAACGCGCTATGGGGCCTGGACGCGGCCCAGGAGCGCACCGCGCAGCCGGTGACGGTGATGGACCCGCAGCGCTACGACGCGAGCGGCGGGCTCGCGTTCGTCCCCGTGGGGGACCGCGATTGGGTGCCGCCGATGGACATCGGCACCGTGGCGGCCTTCGGGCAGCTGGAGTGGGCGGCGCGCGAGTGGCTCACGCTGCGCGCCGGGGTGCGCCACGAGCGCATCTGGCTTTCGGTGGACGACTACGTGACGCTCATCGACAACCCGGTGGAGGGCGCGAACCTGCGCTTCCGCTCGACGGTGTTCAACGCGGGGCTGGTGGTGAAGCCCCTGCGGGCCCTGAGCGTCTACGCCAACTTCTCGCAGGGCTACTCGCTGCCGGACGTGGGCCTCATCCTGCGCAACGCCAACCGGCCGGGAGCCTCGGTGGCCACGCTGAACACCGCACCGCAGCGGGTGGACATGGTGGAGGCCGGCCTGCGCACGAACTTCGAGGTGGTCTACGGCTCGCTCGGCGCGTTCATCAACAGCTCGGCGCTCGGCACCTCCTCCGGCGGCCTCGGCGTCGAGCCGGTGCGCGCCCCCGAGCGCGTGTACGGGCTCGAGGCCACGCTCGGCGCGCGCCCCCTCGCGAATCTCACGCTGGACGCCAACTTCACCTGGCTCGAGGGCATCCTGAAGCGGGACGGGGCGTGGGGCTTCCTCAACGGCTACCGCATCCCGCCCCCGCAGCTGACGCTCGCCGCGGCGCACCAGACGCTGCCCACCTGGCGCAACAGCGTGGTGCTCGCCGTCTCGGGCTCCCGCAACCGCTTCAAGGCGAAGACGGCCGCGGGCACCGCCGGCTTCGGCGAGTTGCCGGTCGCGCCCTACGCGACGGTGGACCTCACCTCGAGCCTGGATGTGGGTAAGGGCACCGCCACGCTCGCGGTGAACAACCTCCTCAACCAGCAGTACTATCCGCGCGCGAGCCAGATGCTCTACACGCGGAGGAACGACTCGTACGCCGCCGCGCGCGGCGCGGTCGTCAGCCTGAGCTACACGCTGCGCTACTGAGCCCCCGCGGCGCCGGTGTCCGCCGGCGCCGCAACGCCCGAGCGCGTATCGAGACTCTGGAGGTCCGTGGTGAGCCGCCCCCCCTGCGTGCCACCCGGGGCTCAGGGATGCCGGAAGCCAGGGGGGGTCATCAACTGGTGCCCTCGCGCGAGGGCATGAGAGCGGCGCGCCGGGCTGGGGCCGTGGCAGCGCGGGTCCTGGCGAGCCAGAGGAAGAAGCCGGTGAGGAAGAGGCCCGCGGGGAAGAGGCCGGTGAGCACCGCGAGCAGCCGCGTGGCCAGGCCCCCCAGCGAGCCGATGTGCAGCGGGAAGCGCAGGGTCATCAACCGCGCGGCCAGTGGCGCCTCCAGGGCGTTCTCCGCGCGCAGCACCGCGCCGGTGTGGCAGTCCACGTCCACGACGCTCATCCCATTGGGATGCGGCTCGTCCGGGAAGCGCTTGCGCACCCGCAGGGGCGCTCCGGGTGAGGTGGGCAGGTCGATGCGGGTGGTGCGCGCGCCGGGGAGGGCCTGGTCGGCCTTGGCCAGCAGCGCGTCCAGGGGCAACGGCTCGCCCGTCGCGGGTCCGGGCTTCGGGGGCGCGCTCCGCGGCCCCGTGCCGGTGACGGCCTGGAGCGTGCGCTCGAAGGGGGTCGGGAAGACGAGCGCGGCCCCGGTGAGCCCGGCCACCAGGAGAAAGGCGAGCGAGAGCAGCCCGCCGAGCTTGTGCAGATCGTAGTTCGCCCGCCGCCAGCGCAGCGGCCGGCGCAGGGTAAAGCCCTCGGCCAGCTTGCGACGACCCGGCCACCAGAGGACGAGCCCGCTGAGGCACAGGGCGATGAGCACGAGGCCGGCGGTGCCCACCACCGTATGGCCCAGCTCGCCGGCGAAGAGCCTCACGTGCAGCTCGCGCAGGGTGCCCACCAGGCTCTGCCCGGGCGTGCGCGCGCCGAGCACCGCGCCGGTGTACGGGTCCACGTACACCTTGAGGGCGCCTTGGGGCTTCATCCAGACCTCGAGCGGGGCATCCGGCCGCTCGGGAATCCGTAGCTGGCGCGGCGGCGTGCCGCCCTGCCGCTCCGTCACCACCTCCACCACCCGTGCGAGCGGCACCCGCTCGCCCGTGGGCTCCACCCGCCGCACCTCGGGCTGCAGGTGCCGATCCAGCTCCTCCCCGAAGACGAGCACGGCCCCGGTCAGCCCCATCACCGCCAGCAGCGCGCCCACACTGAGGCCCGCGTACAGGTGCACATGGAAGAGGAGCCGGCGGAACGTCATCGGATGGAGGAGGCGATGTTGAGAATCAATATCAATTGCGTCTATCCGCCATTCCGGAAGCTGTCAAGCGGGCGTGGACGCGCGGCTCGCCGTCACGGAGGACAAGTCCACAGTGGCGCCCGGGCGCGTGAGGGCTCCCTCAGGTGTGCTCGGGCAGGCCCAGCTTCCGCAGGAGCGCCACACGCTCGTGGCCCTTCAAGATGGGGCAGGTGTAGCAATGGAGCAGGCCAGGCAGCTTGTAGCGCTGGCAGCACGTCTTGCGGACCCGGACGACAGACGCACGGCCGAATCCGCTCAGGTCCTCATAGCGGACCGACTGGTGAAGCGGGTTCGGCCCGGGCATGAGCGGGCTGTCCGGTTGCTCCAGGAGGATTCGCCGGTCTTCCTCGACTGCCGCCGCGACCTCGGGGCGGGCCCTCAGTCCGTCATAGACATCCGCGCACAGATTGCCGGCGTTGCCCCACAAGATTCTCTTCGGCAAGCCCGTCACGCGATGCACCTGTTCGACAATGGGCGCCAGGTGGTTGGCGAAGAGGCTCGACAGCACCCGCCCGTGAAGCACATCCAAGCCGACGCGGGGCGCTGAGATGTCGAGCTTCAGCCGCGGTGGATGGACCACGATGCCCGCGAGGGAGTGCAGGACAGCGGCCCTGGGCAGGCCCTCCTCGGAGAGGGTCATGCTCACGTTCGAAATAGAGCCGTCCAGCCCTACCCCGGCGAGCGTCATGGCCGCCAGGAACCCCGACAACAGCGCCGCGTTGTAGTGCTTGTGCCAGAGCGAGGCGGCCGCCCTCAGCTCGCCCGTCTGGAGCGTCTCCATCAGCCGCCGCACCGCGGCCAGCAGGTGCTCGTCCTCGAGGTACACCGAGGCTCGCACCACGTTCCGTCCATGCAGGTGCTCCCCCAGGAGCAGGCGGCTCTCATAGGGCGCCAGGAGCGGAAGGATACGATCCATCGCGGCGAGCGTCATCGACACGTGCCTACTCGAGGTAGAGATGCTCCGGGTGGGGCAGGCTGCTGAAGTCATGCGCGGAGATGACCCAGCCATAGGCGCCGGCATAGGGGAAGGCGAGCACATCCCCTACCCGCACCCGTGGCAGCATCACATCCTGCGCCAGGATGTCCTTGGGACTGTCCATCTTCCCGACGATTGTCACGGGACGGTCGACGCATTCCGGCCGCTCGAAGGGGTAGGCCCACCGCTCTACCGGAAGGAGCTCGACGGGGTGGCTGTGCTTCCACGCGCCGGGCAACAGGAAGTGATGGAGCCCGCCGGCGATGACTGCGAACGTCTTCCCTCGAATCTCCCGGACGTCGAGCACCTCCGCCGCATAATACCCGCAGGACGCCACGGAGTACCGGCCACACTCGAACAGGACCGAGACGCGTTCGGAAGGAAGCGGCTCAAGCCGGGCGGGCAGATTGGCGGCAAAGGCAGGCATGTCGAACTGGGCCTGCAAGTCGCCGTAGTTCACGCCG
This sequence comes from Archangium lipolyticum, assembly GCF_024623785.1. Lineage (NCBI taxonomy): Bacteria > Pseudomonadati > Myxococcota > Myxococcia > Myxococcales > Archangiaceae > Archangium > Archangium lipolyticum. The sequence continues at coordinate 40,162 of NZ_JANKBZ010000047.1, read as the reverse complement.
ATGCCACCGCCCATGTTCACGAAGTCGACCTCCAGGTGAAACTCCTCGGCCCACTGCCGCACCCTGCGGGCGTAGTGCTCGACCATGCCCAGGTGCTCCTCCACCTCGAGGTTGTTCGACAGCGAGTGGAAGTGAAACCCGCGCAGCCGGAGATGTGGCGACGCCTGCGCCTGAAGGATTGCCGCGGGTACATCCGCCTCATCGATGCCAAACTGGGTCGGCCTGCCAGCCATCTGGAGGGTGCCCACCGGGAGCGGCCCCCGCAGGTTCACCCGCAAGAGGAGCTCCATGACCGTCCCATGGCTCGCGGCGATGCGTTCGACCCGCCGCAGCTCGTTCAGGCTCTCGACGTGCAGCAGGCTGACCCGGTGGTGGATCGCACCTGCGATCTCCTCGTCGGTCTTCCCCGGGCCGCCAAAGAGGATGGGACTGGTCGCCGTGACAGCCCGTACCTTGAGCACCTCCCCCAACGACGCAACCTCGAAGCCGTGAACGATGGGGGCAAGAGCCCGCAACAACGCCGCATCCGAGTTCGCCTTGATTGCATAGAAGTAGCGGCACCTGGAGGGCAGCAGGGCGATGGTGCGGGAGACGTGCTCCTTCAACTGCTTCAAGTCGTACAGGAACGCGCAGAACGGGCGCGCCCCGTCCCGCTGCATGTGTTCGTCAATCCTTGCCTTGATTCGCTCCACTACCGTGCTCCCGTACGGAAGGCGGCGAGTGGATTCCTCACCATGTGGACACCCGTGCCGGCTTCGGCGAACAGCCTGCGGCCCGTCAGTTGCTCGATGGCAATCCGCTCCGAGAAGAGGTCGAAGGCGGTGAAGCGCTCGGCCTCGTGCGGGAACCGTCTCTGGTAGCCGTGAATCACGTCCGCCGCCATCGCCCAGAAGCGTTCCTCTGGCAGGCCGTAGCGCTCCAGCAGGAAAAGGGAAAGCTCGCCAAGGTTGATGAAGAAGAACGCGTCGTGGAAGAAGTCCTTCACCTCGGACGGGTCGTCCCTCTCGAGGAAGGAGTTCCGGTTCACGCGCGGATGGTTGGCGGGTGGCCCCTGCGTCTTCGGGCCAGCGTCTCCTGTCCGCAGGAAGGGCCGCGCGAACCGGATGCCATCATGGAAGTCCTTGAGCGCGAGGCGCGCCGGCCTGCCCGCCCTGTGTATCAACACCATGTTTTGCGCGTGCGCCTCCATGGCCACACCATGGGCATACAACAGGCGGATGAGCGGGAGGATGGCGACCTCCAGAAGCTCGCGCGTCCAGGCCTCCACCCCCTGCTCCCGAATCCACCCGTCAATCAGGGGGCGCCCATCCGTGGCGACGTGGCAGAGCGCGTTGAAGGGGACAGCCGCTTCGCCCGGGCGCAGGTGGGGATGGAGGCTCTCCCTCCAGATGGTCCCCAGCGTCCCGTACACCCTGGGCTCCAGAATGCCGGAAAGCCCCTGGTGATGGTAGGTGACTCCGACGATCTCCCGGAGGAGCGTCAGGCCCAACTCTTCGCGCAAGAATAAATCCTGCTCCTGGATGCCCCCGAGCCAGCCCGAGATGGCAGGGGCATTCAGGATGGTGTGCTGAGACAGGATGCGACTCGTCGATGTGTTGGCGATGCTCAGCGGCAACTTTACGTAGGCCTTCTCGGGCCTGGTCGCATTGGCCAGGGTCCGGATGGACTGCTGCGGACGGTACTCATCCTCCCCTTCGCCAAGATAGATGAGCCGGCCCGCGCCAAGCTGATCCACGAAGCCGCCCGACACGATTTCGCGCCACTGCCAGGGATGAACGGGGATGAGTGTGTACTCTCCCAGGGTGCTCCCCCGGAGCGCCACCGCGTCGGCGAAGCGCGCATGGGTGGCCGCGCCAAGCTCCTGCCGCACGAAGGCATCCAGTTCCAGGCCCGGGACGACCGCCGTCCTGGCCTCTTCCTGTCTTACGGCGAGCCAGACGAGCCGGAGCCTTGGCTTGAACTCCGGTCCGAAGGCCTGGTTGTCCACCAGGTCGAAGCCGACCCGCGACTTGTAGCACGGGTGGTAGGGATGACCATCCATCACCTCGCCCTCGAGCTCGTCGTAGCTCGACTCCCGCAGCGGCGGCTGCTGGAACCGGACGTCCTGGGCAAGGGTGTCCTTGAGCAGGGTTTGATGGAGCTCCTCGATGAAGGCAGCGAGCTTCTGTGAATCCGCCTTCAGCAGGTGTGAGATCTCCAGGAGGAAGGTGGACAAGGAGGTAGCCTCCTCCCCGTCACGCTGCACCGGCTGCGCGGTGAGCCGGACCCGGTCGAAGCCAAACGCTCGCCTCCCTTGGCAGGCGTAGCGGACCTCCTGATCGTGCGCATCACGCCCGCTCAGAGAGAACTCCAGCAGCCCGTCCTGGAGCGCGCGCACCTGGGGCTCGACAATCCCTTCGTAGACCAGCGACTCCACGAGCTGGCGGAAAATCCGCCGCCGCACCACGGCATGCTGGGGAGACTGAAACACCCGACCGACGCCATCATTCACGACTGGACCGCTCCTTCCCGCGCGACAGTGTCCGATGATTTCTGGGGCACCCACACCGCGGCGGCCCCGGCCACGAAGCAGGCCGACATGGTGACGAAAATCCACGCCGGGCTGAGACTCCGGGCGAGGAAGGCGCTCATGAGCGAGCCGCCGATCTGCCCCACCACCAGGAGGCTGTTCGCGGCACCGATGTGAGCGCCGCGCTGCGACTCGGGCGCCGCCTGCGAGACGATGAGGAGGGCCGAGGGCAGCAGGGCGCTGAAGCCAAACCCTTGCAAGGCACGCCAGGGGAGGAGCCACTCGAGGCCCAACGGCAGGGCCTGGAGCGCGACGCCAGTCCCACAGAGCAACGAGGCGATGATGAAGTTCCGCTCCACCAGGGAGGTGTCGTTTCTCTTCCCCCACCAGGGGGCCCCGAACAAGGCGGCGGCCCACGTGACCGCCTGCATGACGCCCACCCAGGTGGCCGCATGGGTGCTCAGGGGTGAGAGCTCCTTGACCCGTGCGGAGAGGATGGCCACCAGCCCGTAGACGCCCAGGTTGGCGCAAATGCCGGCCAGCAGGAACCGCCGGACGCGGCGCTCTCCCAGGAGCTGGCCAAACGTGCCCCAGACGCCGGCCCGAGCGACGCTCGCCACCGGGCGGTCCCTATTCAGCAAGCCCACCGCGGCCACCGCCGAGAGCGCGAGGAGTCCTCCCAGGAGGATCAGCAGGTGGCGAAAGCTCCACCAGTCCATGAGCACCCCACCGATGATGGGGCCCGCCAACGAGCCGGCCGCGACGGCGCTCTCGAGCCTTCCGAGCACCCGCCCCCGGCTCTCGGCCGAGGCCTGCGTGCTGGCCAGGGCCGTGCCCGCGCTGACCACTCCGCCGAACGCCCCCTGGAGCAGGCGGAGAAGGAAGAACTGGAACGGAGTCTCGGCATACCCCATGAGGATGAGCGTCAGCGCGAGCCCCGCGAGCGCCCGGACCACCATCCACTTCTGGCCCCAGCGGTCACCCAGCCTGCCCCAGAGCGGAGCTGTCACGGCATAGGTGACCGCGGGGGCCGCCAGCGCGAAGCCGCTCCACGTCAGGGCCGATGTCTGACTCGTGGCTCCGAGTTCCCTCAGAAAGAACGGCAACAGGGGGGCAATGACGCACAGACTGGTGACGGAGAGAAAGTGGCTGCACCAGAGCACCCGGAGGTTGCGCTCCCGTTCGTCGAGTTGCATCAGGGGGCCATCCGCCTGAAGGGGTTCCCCGTCTTGCCCCACCCGGACGGCATGCTGCTCCCCGCGGGACCGGAACGGCCCAGCAACGGTGCCAGCACCATCTTGACGGGCCACTCCGGGTCCTGGAACAGCGCCTTCTCCACCGCGGCTCGCGCACCGGCGGAGAAGCCGGCGCTGTCCACCGCCTGGGACAGACTGCTCTCGATCACGCGGAAGAACTCGGCCTCCTGGATGGCGTAGCTCCGGGAGAGCGCATCGGCGATGCCATACAGATTGACCTGAATCCCGAGCGTCTGGAGGTACCCCAGCAGCGCCTCCGGGGTCTCGTTGTAGAGCGAGTTCGGCCGGCCCGGCTTGACGACGTAGTGTGGGTCCGAGAGGCCCGCCTCCTGGAGCCAGGGTAGGTGAATCCGCACGGTGTCATGGTCCCTCAGCAGGAGCCCCTCCACCTCACCGTCGTTCAGCACCAGCAAGACGTTCTGGCCATGAATCTCCGGAAGGACACCATGCCGCAGCAGGCGCATCGCGAGGCCGAGGAACCGCGTGGAGACCGAGCGGAACAGCTCCAACACCTCCGCTCGGCTCGCGGTGCCCTGGCCCCGTCGCGCCAGCCAGGACGTGAAGAGGTGTGCGTGTGAGGCTGTCCCGGGTTGCGCCAACGCGGACATGGGGACGAGCTGAACTCGACCGTCGCTCAGCAGCCGCGCCGGGTACTCCCGGATGAGGCAGGAGAGGTGCCGCGGCCGGTCTTCCCACCAGTCGCTGCCCGGTGGGTAGAAGGCGAACCAGACCGTCTCATCGCAGAGGTGGAGGCGCTCCCAGAGAATGGAATCCTTCCCCAAGACCTGGTGGAGCAACTGCTGTCCCCGCTCGCCGTTCCGCATGGAGAGGGCGGAGAGAGAGCGGATGGCGCCGAGCGACTCGATGCCGATGGGCAGCTTGACGTGCCGGCCTCCCCCTCCGACCGGCGCCAGGGAGCGAAGTGACGAGCTGGCGACATAGCCTCCGGCCTCTACCCGCAGCGGGACACAGATTGAGGCCGCCACTTCCGGCTGGAGCTCGCGGGGAAGAGTCCGCTCCATCTGCCAGGGGTGGACGGGCAAGGCCATGTAGTCCGCGGGACTCAGGCCGGCCTGCTCCATGGCGGCCATGACTGCCCTGACCTCCGGTTCCGGGAGCAGCAGCTCAGCGGGACTCCAGTCCTGAACCTCCCGCCCGAGGAGCAGATGATCCCTCCGCACGGCCATCCATCGAAGGGTGACCTCCCGGTGAAACTCGGGGGCATAGCAACGGTACTCGGCCTCGTTCCATCCGACCTTCGCCTTGGCCACGGGGTGAAATGGCCTGTCGCGGAACGCCGCCCAGCGCTCGAGGTCGAGCAGGGAGGTCAGCCGCGGCGCGGGAAGGGTGTCCAGAGCCCCGTTGGAGAGCTCCCCCTGCGCGGCTGCCAGCCGAAGCTCGTCACACAGACGACTCACGGAGCCCTCGTGAGAAGCAGCGCTGGCCAGGGTCTGCAGGAAGTCGACGGCGGAGAGCGGCCTCTCCACATGTGGCTCGCACTCCACTTCGATGACCGCGCCGGAGGAGGTGCGATACGGCTGTGTGACCGCGGGTGTGATGGGAATGAGGAGGAACCGCTTGCCGGGCTCCACCCAGAAGCGCAAGAGATGCGTGGAGGCCTCATCGCGCTCGGCGAGGACCGAGGAAGGCACCGCGGCGCGGGTATGCAGCTCGCCGCGGGTTGTAAGCCCGAAGACGTCCTCGGCCAGCAGCGTGTTCACCAGGTCGGTCATCACCTGCTGTTCCCCGGCCGCGCGAGTCAGGCTTCGCACAGGTAGACTCCCTCGGCGTAGAAACGAAGTGCCCCCAGCCGGTGCGCCACGAGCGCCTCCCATTCCGCTTCGGTGTCAGCGGGGCTGCGCAGCAACTCGAGCGGGATGCGCAGATTGAGGTATCGCCCCTGCACGACGAAGCGCGTGACGCCGGGAGGCATCCGCTTCCCCGCCAAGACGACGGACTCCACCTCCTCGAGCGAGCACGCGGGGTAGCGGAGCAGCACCATGCCTGGTTCCGGGCGATGGACCGCTCCGTCGGGCACGCGCCGGACCGCCCCCGTGTCCGTGTAGGCCTCGACCACGCGCTGCCAGGCCGGGAGGATGGAGAGGATGTCCCGCTCCGGCGTGGCCGCGTGGACCGGATGGCACACCCCGGCATCATCCACCACCTCGGCGATGAGGCGCCCCGCGCACTCCATCTCCTGGCTCCACCTGAGGGAAGGATTCCGCCGCAGCTCCGTCAGCCACGGGCCCTCGGGCACGAGGTGAGTCCAGGCCTCGAGGTTGAATGCTCGAGGCTCGACCCACTGGACGGGAAGACGGACGCAGCCGAGTTCCCGCAGTGCCTGCGTCCGGTGCGCGCCGTCTAGAATCAGGGCGCGCCCATCCGCCATCGGCGTCGCCAGCAGGGGATGGCGAAGGACACCTTCGGCCGCGATGGCCCGACAGGTTTCGTCGAGCCTGCTGGGCTCGTGCCCTTCATGGATGCACACGCGCTCCACGGGCATCAACCGCAGCTCGGGCAACTTCCCCGCCATCAGCATCCCCCACCTTCCAGGAAAATCTGCTCGGGGTGTGGATGGCTGAGGAAGTCGTGGTGTGAGATAGACCAGCCGTACGCTCCCGCATACTGGAAGAGGATCACATCGCCGACGCGCACCCGCTCCACGGCGACGTCGTAGGCGAGCACATCCTTGGGCGTGCACAGCTGCCCCACCACGGTGATGGTTCCGTCGCGCAGCTCCGGCCGCTCGATGGGGGAGGTCCACCCCTCCCACGGGACGAGCGTGAAGGGATGGCTGTGCTGCCAGGAGGAGGGCAACCGGAAGTGGTGCGTGCCACCCCGGACGATGACGTAATCCTTGCCGTGGTTTCGCTTGATATCGAGGATCTCGACCGCGTAGGCGCCGCACGCCGCCGTCATGTACCGGCCGCACTCGAAGAGGATGGACGCGCCGGGTGGACACTCGTCGGGGAGCAGCTGGTTCAGCTCCGTGGTGAAGGCCTCCCAATCGAACTGCTTGTCGAGCTGGCGGTAGTTGACCCCGAGCCCGCCGCCTGCATTGACGTAGGCAATGTCCAGGGAGAACCGAGCGGCCCAGGTCCGGGTGAGCCGCAGGTAGTGTGCCACGAGGTGGGCATGTCCCGTCGCATCCAGGTCGTTCGAAATCGAGTGGAAGTGGAACCCCCGCAGGCGCACGTGCTGGCACCGCTTCGCCAGTCCAATCACCGCTGGGATGTCCTCCTCATCGATGCCGAACTGGGTCGGCTTCCCCGCCATGTAGAGCGTCGCGCTGGGGAGTGGACCGCGCAGGTTGACGCGCAGAAGGATGTCCGCCACGCGCCCTGCCCTCCCCGCCAGGTACTCCACCCGCCGGAGCTCATGCGCGCTCTCCACGTGAATCAGGCTGACGCGGTGCTGGAGGGCACCCTCGATCTCCGCATCCGTCTTTCCCGGGCCACCAAAGAGAATGGGAGCATCCGGCGCCACCGACCGGACCTTCTCCACCTCCCCGAGCGAGGCGACCTCGAAGCCGTGCACGATGGGGGCAAGCGCACGCAGGATGGGCTCTTCCGAGTTGGCCTTGACGGCGTAGAAGAGACGGCACGGGGCCGGCAGCGTTTCGATGCACCGGGAGGCATGCCGCTTCAGGTGCCCCAGGTCATAGATGTAAGCGCACAGGGGGTGAGAGCGCTCCGCCTTCAGGGATTGGACCACCTTGCTGAACTCTGTCATGGCACACCCTCGGTGACGTCACGCTCCGTACGCTCCGTCGATAGCTGCTGGTAGGGCCGCAGTTGAGCCTGGAGGGCTCGGAACGCCACGCCGCGCTCGTCACCCGCGACGAACGCCCGCACACCCTGCTCCCACCAGGAGACGGAGTCTTCCATCGCCCTGGGGATGGCGCAAAAGGGGATGCCCCGTGCGCGGGCCGCCGCCTGGACCCGGTAGAGGGCTTCGCGCACCCGCGGATGGCGCGTGCTCCAGGGGATGCCGAGCGACTGCGACAGGTCCGCCGAGCCCTCGAGCACGAGGTCCACGCCGGGCACCTGGAGGATGGCGTCGATGTCCTCCACCCCTGCCTGGTCTTCAATCATCACCACGACCAGCGTCTCGGCGTTCGCCTGCTTGACGTATTCCGGGAGGTTCACCCCTCCGAAGCGCGCCGCCCGTCCGGTCCCCATGCCGCGCTCGCCGTCCGGGTAGTAGCGGCTCGCTCGCACCGCCCGCTCGGCTTCCGCGGCCCCGCGCACGCGTGGCACCACCACGCCCTGCGCTCCCGCATCGAGCGCCCGCAGGATGGGTCCCGGGGCGTTCTCCGACACCCGCACCAGCGGCGTCATCCCGACGACCTCCGCCGCACGCACCATGTTCTCCAGCGTCTCCGGGTTCACCAGCGCGTGCTCGGTGTCGATGATGACGAAATCGAATCCCGCGCAGCCAATCATCTCCACCACCATCGGCGAGGGGGTGGAGCAGAAGATGCCGAAGACGGCCTGCTGCTTCGCGAGCGCCTGCTTCAGCTTGTTGGGTCGAATCATCGGTGTACCGCCTCCATGCCCTCCTGGGGCGCGAGCGCGTTGCGTACGGAGTGCATGCGCACCTCGGTGTCCGGGTACAGGCGGCGCATGGCGAGCTGCTCGACCTGGGTGGTTGGCGCGAAGAGATCGAAGAGGGCGAAGCGCTCCCGGTGCTCGGGAAAGCGGCGCTGGTATGTGAGGATGACCTCGCGCGCGAGCCCCCAGAAATGGCGCTCCTCGAAGCCGAGGTGATCCGCGAGGAAGAGCGCGAGCTCTCCCAGGTTGATGAAGAAGAACGCGTCGTGGACGAAGTCGCGGACCTCCGCCGGGTCCTCTGTCTGGATGTACGAGTTGCGATTCACGCGCGCGTGGGAGGGCGGCGTGGCGCGGAGCACGGGCCTTCGCTCCGGGTGGGCGAGGTGGGCTGGCGAGAAGCGGATGCCGTCGTGGAAGTCCTTGAGCGCCACCCGCCGGGGGAGCCCTCCGGCGTGGAGCAGGACCATGTTCTGCGCATGGGACTCGAGCGCGATGCCATGCGCATACAGCAGGTGGATGAGCGGCAGGACGCTCACCTCCAGGAGCTGGCGCACCCACGGCTCCGGCCCGAACCGCCGCACCCACGGTTCAATCAGCGGGCGGCCATCGGCGTCGAGGTGACACAGGCCGGTGAAGGGCAGCGCCTCCTCGCCGGCATCGAGGAAGGGATGGAGGCTCTCTCGCCAGATGCACGCGAGGATGCCGGAGGTCCGCGCCCGCAGCGGCTCCGGGCGCTGCGCTTCGAAGGAGATGCCCAGCACCTCCCGAAGGAAGACGGTCCGCAGCTCGTCCCGGAGGTAGGTGTCCTCGCGAGCGATGCCGGAGAGCCAGTCGGAGATGGGAGCCGCGTTCTCCACGGTGTGCGGCGCGAGGGTGCGCGCGGTGGAGGTGTTGAGGATGCTCAACGAAAGCTTGAGGGACGCATTCTCCGGGTGGCTGCGGTTGGCGAGGGTCCGGATGGACTGCTGGGGCGTGTAGAAGTCATCCGCCTCCCCGAGCATCACGAGGCGGGCGTCCCGCAGCTCCGGGAAGAGTGTGGCGAGGACATGCTCCCGCCACTGCCAGGGGTGGACGGGGAGGAGGACGTAGTCATCGGGGGCCAGGCCCCGCTCGAGGAGCATCCGACGGAAGCGCGTCCGCGTGGCCTCCGTCAACTCGCGGGCGAGGAGCTCCCGGGGCTCCATCCCGGCGGAGGCCGTGCTGTGAGTCCACTCCCGGTGGGCCGCGAGCCACAGCGGCCGCAGCTCGGGCGTGAACTCCGGGCCAAAGGCGAGGTGGTCCACGGCGTCGAAGCCGATACGGGACTTGTAGGACGGGTGGTAGGGGTGGCCGTCCATCAGCTCGCCCTCGAGCGCGTCGTAGGGGAGGCTCCGCAGGGTGCGGCCAGAGCGGCTCCGCCGGTACTGCGCGAGCGTGTCCTTGAGGTGCGTCTGCTCCAACTCGTGGACGAAGTGCGCCAGGCGCTCCGGGTCCGCGCCGAGGGACGCACGCAGCTCCGAGAGGAACCGCGCGAAGGACTCCGCCTCGCCCACCTCGTCTCCACGGACACGCAGGATGGGGCCGGGGCCGAGTCGGATGCGCTCGAAGCTCCAGCGGCGCCGCCCCTGGCACTCGTAGCGGACAGGACTGCCCGCATCATCCTCCCCGTGAAACCGGAATCGCAGCTGCTCGCCGTCCGGCTCACTCTCCGGCTGAAGCGCGCCCTCGTAGAGGAGTGCTTCCACCAACTGCCGGAAGATGCGCCGCCGTACCTCGATGAACTGCTCGGACCGGAGAGCAGCTTCCAGATCCAACAGGTCCTGGAAACGTGACACTCCGGCGCCATCGCTGGGAGAGCGTGCCGTCAGCTCCATCGGAGCACCTCCTGCTCGAGAATGGGGTTGGGGACTTCGAGGTAGAGCGGTCGCTCCCCGCGCTCCCGGAAGCGACTGGTCAGGTTGGCCTTGCCCGGGAGGGTGGGCCCGTCGAGAAGCGCATCCAGGTAGGGCGCGCCACCCGTCGCGCGGAGCGAGAGGGCGTTGCTCTCGAGGACGTTCCGCACCACCTTCCAGAGTCTGGGCTCGTCACTCGGGCCGTGGAGGGCCAGAGTCACGAGCAGGTGGCTCAGGTGGTTGACGAAGAAGTAGTACGCGAGCCGCTGCCACGCCTCTGCGTCGTCGTAGAGCGCCGAGTGGGTCTCCGTCAGGCAACCGGCGTCGTGGAACCCCCGCGCCGCCGCGCGGTCACGGCTCAGGCTCGCTCCCTCGAGGTCGCGCACATGGAAGCGCTCCGGCCACCCGTCCTTCAGGGTCAGCAGCGAGTTCTGCACGTGGGCTTCGAGGCTGAGCCCTTCCTCGATGAAGAGCCGAAGCAGCGGCATCATGGAGACGTGGAGATAGCGCCGGAGCCAGGCCTCCACGCCCGAGGGCTTCAAGGGGCCCGATGCGACTCCCGTGGCCCGCCGGACGGCCCGCATGATGGCCGGCTCGCCGTGGCCGGGAGAGGGCTCCAGCAGCGCCGCGACCACCAGGGGCGCGGGTGTGTGGGCGCAGGGACGCGCATCGCGGAACAGCACCGCCGTGTGCTCGGCGAGGGCGTGCCGCTCCTCGGGTGCCCAGTCCCGGGGAGCGAGCGCGCGGTAGCCCGTCTCGAGGAGGATGGAGAAGTCCGGCTGAGGCGCCCGTGCCTGGAGCAGCGCCACCACGCGGCTGATGCCCAGGCTGCGCTGAAGCTGCTCCGGCGGGTTGACGCGCACCAGGTTGGTGATTCGAACGCCGAGCGGAAGCTTGAAGAAGAAGGGGTGCCCTTCCGCGAGCACGGTGCGCACCGACGAGGTGGGGTGGACGCTCTTCCCGAGAGGCCCGAGGTGGACCACGCGTTGCTCCTCGAGCAGCCGCTGGAACCCGGGGAGGCCGTGCAGGTGACGCACCTGCCAGGGGTGGCACGGGAGCAGGCTCCACCCGCCGCGGGTGGAAGTCAGCAGCGCGGCGGCCTCCTCACGAACCGCCGCCGGCAGGACGTTCTCCCCTGCCCCTGGCAGGAAGTCCTCCTCGATGAGCTCCGGCGATGCAGCCAGGTAATGGAGCGGGAAGGTGGCACCCAGCTCTGGCGCGTATTGCTCCAGGTCCGAAGGGGTGAAGCCCTCCGAGCTCTTCGGAGTCGGATGGAACGGGTGTCCGAAGAGGATGCGCTGTTCGGCGGCCAGAAAGGCACTGGGGCCTTCGCCGTCCGACGGCCATGGCTCGCGCTGCGCGCTCCGGTCCAGGTACAGCGCGGTCTTGTCGACGCTGTTCTGGATGTGGCGAAGCAGGGCGTCCATTCGCCGCTCGCGGACCACGGGCTCCGCCTCCTCGCTGGCCAGCTCAGCCACGAGGATTCGCGCCAGGTGCAGGGCACCGTCCACCCTGCGGCCCGGCACACCCATTGCCGAGCATTGCCAGAGAACGGGGCCGTACCGGTGGTGGCCCGAAGGCGAGCCGCGGCGCAGCGTACCGAGGAGGAGCCGCCCCGTGCGGGGGAGCTCTACACGCAACGGGCAGCCATCCGCGCACAGCTCCTCGTGGATGCCGCTGGGGAGGGACAGCGCCCGCAGTTGCTCCAGGGTGATGCGAGGATCTGTGAGGCCCGTCTCGCGCAAATAGCTGTTGAGCAGCCGCTCGGTGGCAGCGTGTTCTGCCAGAGCGTACCCGGATGGGGGCCGTGGGGCCATGGCCGGCGCTGGCGAGGGCGGAGTCACTCGAGGCTCAGCCACGTTCCGACCTCGGCATCGACGGCCTTCTGGTAGACGGCCTGGGCGCACGCGATGTCCTCGATGGCCATCCCCATCGGGTTGAGGAGGATGATTTCGTCCGCCGACTCACGCCCCGGTCGCCGGCCGATGACGATTTCCCCCAGCTCCGCATGGAGCTGCTCCCGCGAGAAGCGGCCCTCGAGCACGAGCTGGTTGATGGTTTTCTTCTCGCGGTTGGACTGGTCCCAGTCGTCCACCACGACCTTGTCCACCTGGAGGAACACCTCCTTGTGCACGTCCATGATGGAGACGTTGCTGATGAACGTGCCTGGGGCCAGCCACTCGAACGGGATGTACGGCTCGGCCGCGACGGTGCAGGTCACCACCATCTCCGCGCGCCGGATGGCCTGCTCCGCGGACGCGGCGATGAGGAACTCCACCCGCGGGAAGCGCGGCTGCAGCTCCTCCCGGAGCCGCGCGGAGGCGGCCGGTGAGAGGTCGAAGAGGGAGATGATGGCGATGGAAGGGAACTGCTCGAGGAGCGTCGTGAGCTGCATCCGGGCGATGGGACCGCACCCGATACAGGCCACGTGCTGGAATCCCTCGCGCGCGAGGTAGCGGGCCGCCACGGCGGTCACCGCGGCGGTGCGCATCCCGGAGATGAGGCTGCCCTCCATGATGGCGATGGGGTAGTGCGTCTCGGCGTCGTTGAGCACGATGAGCGCGCTGGCGCGCTCCAGTCCGTGGCGGGAGGGGTTGTCGTGCTTGCTGCCAATCCACTTCAGCCCCGCCATGGGCGCCGCGCCGCCCAGGTAGGCCGGCATGGCGATGATGCGGTCGGCGATGTGCCCCTCGGCGCCGCGCCAGCGCAGGTATGGCTTCAGCGGCTGGACGAATTCTTTCGCCGCGTGGCGGGACAGCGCATGGTGGATGGCGTCCATGTACAGGGCGGAGGTGTCGCCTCCCAGGTGGAGGATGTCGGACTTGCTCAGGTAGAGCAGCCCCTTCGTGCGGGTAGTCATGAGGAAGCGGTCCTTCTCAGGCGGATCGCGCCGTGCGGGGGGGAATGGACAGGGGAAGCGGGACGCTCATGGGGACCTGCTGCTCCGCGCGGAGGCGGATTTTCGACAGCCAGGCTTCGTCGGAGAACAGGTCCAGGTAGCGCTCCCCTCTGTCTGGAAACAGGGTCAGCACCCGGCTGCCAGCGGGCAACGTGGGCGCGAGCTTGCGGATGGCGGCGACAACCGACCCCGAGGACCCACCGGCGAAGATGCCCTCATGGGTGAGCAGCTCCCGACACCCCTCGACGGACTCCCAGTCGTTGACCAGGATGACCTCGTCGATTTCCTCTCTGCACAGCAGCTCGGGGACGCGGCTCGAGCCAATGCCGGGCAAATCTCGTGGCGCCGGCTGCGTGCCGAAGATGACGGAGCCCACCGCGTCCACCGCGATGACGCGCAGCCGAGGGAACTCCTTCCGGAGCCGCCTCGCGAGCCCCAGGATGGTGCCGGTGGTGCTCACCGAAGCCACCAGGTAGTCGATGGGAGCGTCGAGCTCCTGGACGATTTCGCTGCCCGCGCCGTGGAAGTGTGCCTGCCAGTTGAGCTGGTTCGCGTACTGGTTGATCCACACGCTGCCGGGCATCGTTTCCAGCAGCTCTTGCACCCGACGAATGCGAGTCTTCAGGTAGCCGCCCTGGTCGTCCGGCTCGCTGACCATGTCGATGCGGGCGCCGTAGGACTTCAGGATGCGCAGGTTGGTCTGCGAAATCTTCGGGTCCACCACGCTGGTGAAGGTCAGCCCATGGACGCGCGCCACCATCGCCAGGGCGATGCCCAGATTCCCGGACGTGCTCTCCACCAGGTGCGTCCCCTTGCGAATGGTGCCGTCCTTCAGCCCCTGCTCGACGATGAAGCGTGCGGGCCGGTCCTTCACGCTCCCACCCGGATTGAGAAACTCGAGCTTCGCGATGACCGAGGGCCCACGCTCGGATGGGAACAGCCGGCGGAGGTGGACCAACGGCGTCTTGCCAATGCAACTGGCCACGGATTCATGGATCATAGCGGATTCCCTTCAGACCCCGGGCACCACTTCGCGCCGAGCAGAAATTGATATTGATAACGATTTTCAAAATCGATTCGCGGCGATGGGTATCCCGGCTCGAGCGGTACTGTCAAGAAGCGTATGGACGCGCGGCGATGGCTCGAGCACCGAGCCGAGACGCGCCGGGGACACGCCGACACCACGTGCAGGGCGCAGGGTGGGCCAGGTGTTGGCAAGGGCCTTCGGGACAAGAAACAGGGGCTGGAATCGGTGGGGAGATTCCCCAAGATTCCAGCCCCTTACCGAGTCGCGCCAGGCGGGACTCGAACCCACGACCCTCGGCTTAGAAGGCCGATGCTCTATCCAGCTGAGCTACTGGCACCCAGTTCTCTCCGTACAGCGGTACTGCGATATCGGGGCGAGAGGATTTGAACCTCCGACCCCCTGCGCCCAAGGCAGGTGCGCTACCAGGCTGCGCTACGCCCCGATAAAGTCCAGCATTGTTGAACCATCCGGAACGGACGTGCAAGGCAAACGTATCTGACGCCTGCTCACCCTCCGACAGCCGGACCGCCCACCAGGGCCAACAGGTGGGGCTTCATCTTCCGGAAGGCAACACCCCGGTGCGAGATGCCGGCCTTCTCCTCCGCCGTCAGCTCCGCCATCGTCTTTCCCTGGGGCAGGACGAAGATCGGATCGTACCCGAAGCCGTGCGAGCCCCGGGGCTCGTGGCCGATGCGGCCCTCGCAGCGGCCCACCTCGATGACGGCGCGGCCCCCGCCCGGCATCGCCAGGCAGAGCGCGCAGACGAAGGCGGCGGTGCGCTTGTCGTCCGGGACGCCAGACAGCTCGCCGAGCAGCTTCTGGTAGCGCGCCTGGTCGCTGCCCTCGGCGTAACGCGCCGAGTGGATACCCGGCCGGCCTCCCAGTGCGTCCACGCACAGTCCCGAGTCGTCGGAGAGCGTCGGCAGCCCGGTGGCCTCGGCGTATTCACGGGCCTTCTTCTCGACGATCGCCTCGAAGGTGGGACCGTCCTCCACGGGCTCGGGCACCGGGGGCAGGTCGCTCAGGGAGACCACCTCCACCGCGTCCCCCACGAGGCCGCGCAGCTCACGCAGCTTGCCCTGATTGGAGGTAGCGAAGAGCAGACGAGGCTTCATGGCATCAACCCCCTAGCACCTTCTGCTGCGCCTCGACGAGCTGGCGGATGGCCGCGAGCCCGCCATCCAGCATGGCGTCCAGCGTCTTGCGGTCGAACGTCTGGTGCTCGGCCGTGCCCTGCAGCTCGACGATGCGGCCATCCGCGGTGGCCACCAGGTTCAGGTCCACGTCGGCGGTGGAGTCCTCGTCATAGTCCAGGTCCACCCGCACCTCGCCCTTCACCACGCCCACCGACACGGCGGCCAGCGGGTTGAGCTTGGGCATGCGCGTGAGCACGCCATCCTTGTGCAGCTTGCGGAAGGCCAGCGCCAGGGCCACGTAGGCGCCGGTGATGGAGGCCGTGCGGGTGCCGCCATCCGCCTGGAGCACGTCGCAGTCCAGCGTGAAGGTGCGTACCCCGAGCGTCGACAGGTCCACCGCCGCGCGCATGGAGCGGCCGATGAGGCGCTGGATCTCCAGCGTGCGCCCGGTCTGCTTGCCCTTGGAGGCCTCGCGCTGGGAGCGGGTGTGCGTGGAGCGCGGCAGCATGCCGTACTCGGCCGTCACCCAGCCACTGCCCTTGCCCAGCAGGTGCGGAGGCACCCGGTCCTCCACCGAACAGGTGACGAGCACGCGGGTGTGGCCGAACTCCACCTGGGCGGAACCCTCGGCGTAGCGGGTGACACCAGGGGTGAGGGTGACGGGGCGCAGATCCAGCGCCCCACGGTTGAAGGACCGCACGGGGATGCTCCTCGGCTAGGGGAAGACGGGCGCCTCTCTACCAGACGCGGGGGGCCGCTGTCCGGGGCGACTGCGGGCCAGTGTCAGGGCGTGGCGGGAGCCGCCACTCTGGGCCCCTTCGGAGCGTCTCGCTTGCGGATCTCCGCGAGGAAGCCCCTGACGCCCTCGGTGATGGCCGTGGCCAGCCGCTCCTGGTAGTCGGCACGGCCCAGGCGGCCCCCTTCCTCCGGGTGGGAGATGTAGCCCACCTCGATGAGGACAGCGGGCGCCTCCACTCCGTTGAGCACGTAGAAGGGCGCCTGCAGCACGCCCCGGTCCGAGCCCCCCGTACTCGCGATGAGCTTCTGGTGGATGGCGTACGCCAGGCGCGAGGAGTCCTGGTGCGCCTCGGTGCGCGCCAGGTCCTGGAGGATGAAGGCCAGCGTCGAGTCCCCCTGCGCCCCTCTGGCCACCGGCGCCTCGGCGTTCTCCCGGTCCGCGGCCGCTCGCGCCGTGGCGTTGGAGGCGTTGGCCGACAGGAAGTACGTCTCGATTCCCTGGACCCGCGCGCGCGTGCGCTTCGTCGGCATCGCGTTGCAGTGGATGGAGAGAAAGAGGTCCGGCCGCTGCTTGTTGGCGAACTCCACCCGCTCGGGCAGGGGCAGCGCCACGTCCTCGTCCCGCGTCATCAGCACCTGCGCCCCGAGCTCCTTCTCCAGGAGCGTCCTCAACCGGCGGGCCACCTGCAGGGACACGTCCTTCTCGAGCAGCCCCGTGGGACTCTGGGCTCCCCCCACGGCTCCACCGTGGCCGGGATCCACCACGATGCGCGCGGGGCGCTCGGCCGCGCTCGAGGGCGCGGGCAGGCACAGGACGACGAGGAGGCCAACCAGGGCGGTGAGACGGAGCTTCATGCCAGCACCGGATGCTACCGGAGGTGGCTCACCGCGGCGAATCCGCCCCGGTGCCCTCCCCCCAAGCGGGGCCCGCTATCCGACAACCTCGATGCCGGTACGGCCCTCGCCCACCTCGCCGATGAGGGCCACGTCCACCCCGGCCCGCTCCAGCGCCCGGTACGCCTTGGCCACGTCACGCGCCGGGACCGAGGCCAGCAGGCCCCCGTTCGTCTGCGCGTCGGCGAGCACCCACTGGATGTCCTCGGGCAACCCCTTCGGGAAGCGCACCTTCTTGCCCACGTGCGCCAGGTTCGACTTCGTCCCGCCCGGCACCACTCCCTGCCGCGCCAGCTCCGGCACCTCCGAGATGATGGGGATGCGCTCCAGGTCCAGGAAGGCCTTCGCCTTCGCCCCCGTCATCATCTCCAGCAGGTGCCCCAACAGCCCGTAGCCCGTCACGTCCGTCAGGGCGTTCACCTTGAACCTGCCCGAGGCGAATACCTCCCCCGCCTTCTTGTTCAGCGCCGACATCAGCGCCACCACGCGCTCCGTCAGCTCCTCCGACGCCAGCCCGCGCTTGATCGCCGTGGTCGCGATGCCCGAGCCCAATGGCTTCGTCAGCATCAGCACGTCCCCCGGCTTCGCCCCCGCGTTCGTCAGCACCTTCTTCGGGTGCACCTGCCCCGTCACCGCCAGGCCGTACTTCGGCTCCGGATCCTGCACCGAGTGCCCACCCAGGATCGGAATGCCCGCCTCGTCCGCCTTCGCCTGCCCTCCCGCCAGAATCCGCGACAGCTCGTCCAGCGGCCGGTCCTTCGGGAACCCCACCAGGTTGAGCGCGAACAGCGGCTTCGCCCCCATCGCGTAGATGTCAGACAGCGCGTTCGCCGCCGCGATCGCCCCGAACTGGTACGGGTCGTCCACCACCGGCGGGAAGAAGTCCACCGTGCTCACCAGCGCCATCCCCGGCGCCACTCGATACACGGCCGCGTCATCGTTGGTGTTGAAGCCCACCAGCGCCCTCGTGTCCTTCGCAGTCTTCAGTTGGCGCAGAACCTGCGCCAGGTCCGCGGCCCGGATCTTGGCCGCTCAACCCGCGCAATGTGACAGTTCCGTCAGCCGGCGCGGCTTCTGCTCTTCGGACACGGTTGGCCTCTTCGACTCGTGGAACGGGTGGAACTCGTGGACCTCTATACCCTCACCCCGACCCTCTCCCAGAGGGAGAGGGAGGAGGGGTGGGGTGCGCGGTGCCGTGCGACTTCAGCTGGCTCGCACGTAGTCGCGCTTGATGAGCTGCAACACAGCCTCCGCCGCCTGCACGTCGTCCTGCTCCGAATGGTCCAGGACCCCGCCCAGGGAACCGTAGTTGTGCACCTGCTGCAGGACGTCCAGCAGCTCCGGCGCCAGCTCCCGCAGCGGCGCCGTCATCGGCATCGCCAGCGTCAGCTGCGTCCCCATCGCCGGCAGCTCCTTCTGGATTCGCTTGTACTCGTCCAGCTGCCTCAGCGCGTCCATCAGCAGCGCCTCGGTCGACGAGTCCAGCTCCACCATGAACTCCTGCGGATCCGCCGGACGCAGCTCGAAATCGCCCTGCTCCCACGTCACGATCCGGTTGAAGCTCTTCTGCGGCCCCAGGTTGTGGTTCTCGTCGATCACCGCGTAGTACACGCGGCCCTGCCGCAGGTAGATCTTCCCCTCGTGCTCGTTGCTCACCACCAGCACGCCGTTCTTCTTCGACGTGTGGAAGAGCTGCAACAGGTCCGGCAGCGGAATCTCCTCGATCTTCCCCGTCATCGACGAGGCCTTCGTCGACGTGCGCGCCGCCTGCGCCGCCGCCGCCTCCTCCAGCTTCTGCTTGGCCATCGCGTCGTCGACCTCGCCGACGCCAGCCCCCTGCTGGATGAGCTTCAGGATGGAGGTCCCAATCAGGATGCGGTCCCCCTCCTTGAGCGTTGCCTGCTTGACCTTCTCGCCGTTGACGAAGGTGCCGTTCGTCGAACCCAGATCCTCGATGGAGATCTGCCCGGCCCCGTTGACGACGATCCGCGCGTGCTTGCGCGAGACCATGTCCTCGACGAGCACCATGTCGAGCTCGCTCGAACGGCCGATGACGATCTGCTTCTCCGCCTTCAGCGGGAACTCGCCGCCCTGGTACTTGCCGGAGATGAACTTGAGCGCGTACGTCTTGCCCGGCGTCGGAGTGCTCACGGTGCTACGACCTCGATGATGAGTGGTACCTCGAGCCTCAGCCCTCTACCGTCCCTCGCCCGCTCCCCCTCCCAACCCTCCACCAGGACCCCGCTGAGAACGACGGCCTAGACTACATGAGACCGGGCGAAAACAAGAATTCCTCTCCGCTACGAATCAGCGATAACCGGCGCTGTCCCCGGTCATCCACCGGACGGGAGGGCAGCTCTCCCTCCAACCGCCACATCTCGCTGGCCACCGCCTCGTCCCGCTCCAGCCGCAGGAACCACGCCTCGGCCCGGTAGCGCCGCCGCCGCAGCTCCAGCACCTTCTCCACCTCCGCCGCCTCCTCCCCTCCCCCTCCATCCACCTGTGCGCCCGGGGCCCTCAACGCCTCCAGGGCCTTCACGTCCCCCGAATCCAGGGCCCGGCGCCGGAATTCCAACGCGCGGACCACCGCCGCCAGCCGGGGCGCGGCCAGACCCTCCGGCATCCACTCGCGCCCGCGACGCACGAAGGGCACCCGCTCCACGCCCAGCGAGCTGACCTCCGTGCGGTCCAACCGGCCCGTGAAGTCCAGGGTCGCCCAGGCCACGGCCCGCTTCCCTCCGGGCTCCACGTTGACGGTGATGCGCGCGAAGTGGTGCCCCTTGGACGTGAGCGGCGTCCCCGCGCCGGGGATGGCCAGCTCCAGTCCGTCCTTCTCGGTGGCCTTGAGGGCGGTGATGATCTCCACCTCCGGCCCCGCCGCCACGCCCAGCAGACGCGGCATCACCAGCGACAACGCGGCCACCGCGGCCAGTATGGCGATGAGCACACCGCCCCACCGGCCCCAGTCGTCGGTGCTCCTCACGACCCCATCATCCGCCGGGCCCGCTCCGCGGCGGGAGTCCCCGGCAACCGCTCGATGACCCGCTGCAACGTCTGCTTCGCGCGCTCCGCGTCGTTGAGCCGCACATAGGCGTCATGCAGGTCGAAGAGGGCCTCCTCCTCGAGCTTCGTGCCCGGGTAGTTCTTCAGCAGCGACTCCAGCCGCTGCGCCACGGCCTTCCAGCGCTCGCGCCGGGCGTAGAAGGAGGCCACGTACATCTCGTGCTCGGCCAGCTTCTCGCGCGTCTGCTCCAGCTTCTGCTTCGCCTCCCCCAGGTACTGCGAGTTGGGGTACTGGCGGACGAAGTCGTTGAGCGCGACCAGCGCGGCCCGCACCTCCGTCTGGTCCTTCTCCGTCGAGGGCGGCACGAGGAAGAAGTCCGAGGGGATGTCCTCGAAGTGGCTCAGCGCCGCCCGGTACGCGGCGTAGTCCACCCGGGGGTGCGTGGGGTGGAGCTTGATGAAGGACTGGTACTTCTCCCGCGACTCGGCGTACCGCTCCTGGGCGAAGTCGAGGTCCGCCAGCTTCAGCTCGGCCTCGTTGGCCACGTCGAGGTAGGGGTACTTCGTCCGGACGTGCTCGAAGTACTTCTCGGCCTGCAGGTAGTCCTTCCGCTCCAGGGCCTCGTCGCCCAGACGGATGTTGGCATCGGCCTCGCTGGCGTACTCGGGCTCCCCGGCCTGGCCGGTGGAGAGTGCCGCGCAGCCAGCGGCGGAGGACAGGAGGGCGGTCAGGCAGACGGCTCGAAGAAAACGCATGGGAGGGGCAAGCTAATCGTCCAGCCCCGAAGGTTCCAGCGTCCCGTCACCGAGTACCCGCTGGATGACGTCCGAGGAGAAGCCCCGGCTGACCAGGAGCCGGCCGGCCCGTGCCTTCTCCCTGGGCTCCAGCGTCCGGCCCAGCAGCCCCCGCCGCTCCAGCACCTGGCGCGCGGCGGCCTCCGCGTCGAACTCCACCGTCTCGCTGGCCGCGGACACCGCCGCATGGGCCTCCTCGCGGCTCAGCCCGTGGGCCTGCAGCCGCTGCCGCACCGCCTGGGGGCCGTACCTGCCCCGCTGCAGCAGCACCGCCGCCCGCTCCCGCGCGAAGCGCTCGTCGTCCAGGTAGCCCCAGCCCTTCACCTTCTCCAGTGCCGCCTCACGCACCGGCTCGGGGAAGCCCTTGCGCTCGAGCGCCGTCAGCAGCTCGTGCCGGCTGCGCGCCCTCATGGCCAACAATCGCAGGCACGCGTCCGTCGCGCGCCTGACTTCCTCGGGGGTGGAGTCCTCGGAGTCCATCGACTGCTCTCTAGCATGTGGTAACAGGCGCGGCATGCACCCCCTCATCGCCCGCTACCTCAGCCCCGAAGCCGCCCGCGAGACGCTCCAGAAGGAGAAGAACGGCGAGCCGCTCGAGCCCGAGGAGCGGTTCTTCGTCGAGACCGCCGCCGCCCACCCCGACAAGCGCAATGTGCTGCTGGGCACCACCGGCAAGCGCCACCTCTCCTCGGACGCGGAGGCGGCCGTCGTCTTCCTGGCCGCCTACGCCGCCGCGCGCGCCATCGCCGAGGATCCGGCCCTCTCCGCCGCCACCGCGAAGGCCCGCGAGGCGCTCACCAGCGAGGGCGCCAATTCCGACGAGACGGATGCCTTCATCGCCTCCATCATGTTGGAGGAGGCCTTCGGCTACGAGGAGGAGGTGGAGGCGTTCGATCGCTCGTACGTCCAGGAGGCGCTCGGCGAGGTGCCGGCCCTGGCCGCACTCACCCGCGAGCAGGTGGATGCCCTCATCTACGGCTTCGAGAAGGCGGCCAAGGACGAGGGGGAGCGGAACACCCGCGCCCGCATCGCCCGGGCCCTGGTGAACACCGCCTGGGGCGAGGGCCCCACCCCCATCAACCCCGAGCACATGGAAGCGCTCTACGAGGCCGAGCTCTCCGAGAAGCCCGAGGCCGAGCTGGAGGCCGGCCTGCGCGCCACCGTGGACTTCCTGCAGGTGCTGGCCCGGGAGGGGCTCGTCGGCCCCCAGCGGCTGTCACGCCTCCGGGCCCAGCTCGGGGACGAGGAGGCGTAGCGCCTCCCCACTCTACGCGGCCTCCCTGGACTCGTCCGGGGTCTCCGCCCCCGCCACCAGCGCGGCCAGCTCCTCGCCCGACATCACCTCCCGGGCGAGCAGCTGCGCCGCCCCCGCCCGCAGCAGGTCGATGCGCTCGTTGAGCACCCGCGTCACCCGGGCGTGCTGCGAGTCCAGCAGGCCTCGGATCTCCTGGTCGATGCGCCTCGCCAGCTCCTCGCTGTAGTCGCCACGCGAGCCCCCCACGCTCCCGTCGTACAGCGGCGAGCGGCGCTCCAGGTCGAACGTCACCGGGCCCAGCGAGTCGCTCATCCCGTACCCCTTCACCATGCTCCGGGCGATGTCCGTGGCCTTCAGCAGGTCATCCTGCGCGCCCGTGGAGACCTCTCCGTACACCAGCTCCTCGGCCACCCGGCCCCCGAGCAGCACGGCGATCCGCGCCTCCAGCTCGCCGCGCGTCATCAGGTACCGGTCCTCCGTGGGCAGCTGCAGCGTGTACCCCAGCGCGCCAATCCCCCGGGGGATGATGGAGATCTTCTTCACCGTCTGGCCCGCCGCGAGCAGGACGCTCGCCAACGCATGGCCCATCTCGTGGTGCGCCACGCGCTCGCGCTCCGCCGGCGACAGCACGCGATTGCGCCTCTCCGGGCCGGCCACCACCCGCTCCACCGCCTCCTCCAGCTCCGCGCGCCCCACCTTCTCCTTCTGCCGGCGCACCGCCAGCAGCACCGCCTCGTTGAGGATGTTGGCCAGGTCCGCGCCCACCGCCCCCACCGTCATCGCCGCCACGAACTCCAGGTCCTTCTCGTCCTCCAGCGGCGTCTTGCGCGCGTGCACCTTCAGGATGGCCAGCCGCCCCGCCCGGTCCGGCCGATCCACCAGCACGTGCCGGTCGAAGCGCCCGGCGCGCAGCAGCGCCGGATCCAGGATCTCCGCCCGGTTCGTCGCCGCCATCAGGATGACGCCCACGCGCGGGTCGAACCCGTCCAGTTCCACCAACAACTGGTTGAGCGTCTGCTCTCGCTCCTCGTGCGCGTTGGGCCCCGTGGCCCGCACCTTCCCCAGCGCGTCCAGCTCGTCGATGAAGATGATGCACGGCGCCTTCTGCCGCGCCTGGGCGAACAGATCCCTCACCCGCGCGGCGCCGATGCCCACGAACATCTCCACGAACTCCGAGCCGCTCATGCTGAAGAACGGAACGTTGGCCTCGCCCGCCACCGCCTTCGCCAGCAGCGTCTTGCCCGTGCCCGGCGGGCCCACCAGGAGGATCCCCTTGGGCACCTTGCCCCCCATCCTCGAGAACCGCTCCGGCGAGCGCAGGAACTCGATGACCTCCTGCAACTCCGCCCGGGCCTCGTCCACGCCCGCCACGTCGGAGAAGCGCACGGGAATGGACTTCTCCACGTACACCTTCGCCTTGCTGCGGCCCACCGACATGTAGCCCCCGGGCCCCCCCGCCGAGGTCTTCACCCGCGTCAGCAGGAAGATCAGCCCCAGCGGCAGCAGCAGGAGCCCGAGCCGCAACCACGGGCTGCCCGGCAGCGTCCCCGTCACCTTCACCTTGTGCGCGACCAGCTCGCGCGTCAGGTCCGCGTCCTCCACCCGGACGACGCTGAAGGGCTTGGGCTCACCGCCCTCCGTCTCGGGGGCCAGCGTCCCGGAGATGCGCTCGGGCGAGACGCTCACCTCGCGCACCTTCCCCGCCGCCAGGGCCTCGCGAAAGTCGGTGTACGTGAAGGAGGGGGGCCGCTCCACGTGGTCCATCAGCTGGTAGCCCAGCGCCAGCAGCACCACGAACACCAGCGCCTGCCACCAGGGGTTACGAACCACGGGGGACTCGGGGCTCATCGTCAGGGTCTCCGTCTGGCCTCAGGGCCTCGGACCTGACGAGGAGCAATCCCCATTCCACCCCACGGAGCCCCACGCCTCCCACGGCCCCGGGTCAGGGGCCTGCAAGAGGTGCGGGCCTACAGCATCCCACCGCAAGGATTGCGGCGGAGGGCTAGAAGCGCTCGATCTGGAAGTCGTCGTCGGCCGGAGCGGGCGCCTTGGGCGCGGCGGCGGGCGCGGGAGCCGCGGGACGAGGAGCGGCAACCGTCGGAATCCCCGCGCGCGACGTGGGGGGCACGCCAGCGGCGGGCACTCCCGGGCGGGAGGCGGGGGCGACAGCGGGCACTCCCGGGCGGCCCACGGACGGAGCGGGCACCGCACGGGCCGGAGTCGCCACGGGCGCCGGAGTGGGCTGCTGGTTCTGACCGAAGCTGGCCGAGCCGGGCACGGGCTTGGCGGCGCCATTGGCCTCGAAGTTGTCCCACTTCGAATCCGAGGTGGCACTGATGCCGGAGAAGCGCAGCGCGAAGTCGTCCGGGTTGGTGGCCTGCCGGTGGGCCTCCTCGTAGGTGACGAGCCCCTGCTTCACCAGCGACATCAGCGACTGGTCGAAGGTCTGCATCCCGTACGTGTCGAAGCCCTGGGAGATGGCGTCCGGAATCTCCTTCGTCCGGTCCTTGTCCTCGATGAGCTCCTTCACGCGGGCGGTGCAGCGCAGCACCTCCACCGCGGCCACGCGGCCCTTGCCGTCCGCGCGCGGAATGAGGCGCTGGCTCACCACCGCCTTGAGCACGCTGGCCAGCTGGATGCGCACCTGCTTCTGCTGGTACGGCGGGAAGGCCGAGACGATGCGGTTGATGGTCTCCGTGGCGTCCAGCGTGTGCAGCGTGGACATCACCAGGTGGCCCGTCTCCGCCGCCGCGAGCGCCGTTTCGATCGTCTCGTGGTCACGCATTTCGCCCACGAGGATGACGTCCGGGTCCTGCCGCAGCGCGCTCTTGAGCGCCTGGGCGAACGACATCGTGTCCACGCCCACCTCGCGCTGGTTCACGATGGAGCGCTTGTCCCGGATGAGGAACTCGATCGGATCCTCGATCGTCATGATGTGGTTCGTCTCGGTGGCGTTGATGTGATCGATCATCGCCGCGAGCGTGGTGGACTTACCCGAGCCCGTGGTGCCGGTAACGAGCACCAGGCCGCGTTCATCCAGGCAGATCTTCTCCAGGATGGGCGGCAGCAGCAGCTCCTTGATGGTCATCACCTTGAAGGGGATGACACGCAGCACCGCGCCCACGGTACCGCGCTGCTGGAAGACGTTGACGCGGAAGCGGCCCAGCCCGGGGACGCCGTAGGCCAGGTCCACCTCGTTGCTCTGCTTGAACTTTTCCTTCTGGAACTCGTTCATGATGCCGAAGGCCATGCGCGCCACCTCCTCGGGAGGCAGACGCTTGCCGTCCTTCAGCGGAACCAGCGAGCCGTCGACACGGAACATCGGCGGCAGACCCGCCTTCAGGTGGATGTCGGAGGCACCGCCGCGGAGCGCAATCTGGAGGATCTCGTTGAGTTCCATGGATGGTCGGGATGGTAGCACGCCAAACCAGACCGGAGAGGCCCCCCCCAGGGACGAGGTCGACCGCCTGCCCAGGCCCGCAAAGCACGACGGCGGAGGCTCCCGAAGGAACCCCCGCCGCGGTGGTACTCCCAGCGAAACCGTGAAGGACGGCTTAGCGCTTGGAGAACTGGAACCGGCGACGCGCGCCCGGCTGGCCGTACTTCTTGCGCTCGACGGCGCGGGCATCACGCGTGAGGAAGCCGGCCTTCTTCAGCGCGGGGCGGAACTCCGGGTTGTAGTTGCAGAGGGCCCGGGACAGACCGTGGCGGATGGCGCCGGCCTGGCCGCTCAGACCACCGCCGCGCACGTTGACCTCGATGTCGATCTTGCCCTTCTGCTCCAGCACGTCCAGCGGCTGGTTCAGGATCATCTTGGACGTCTCGCGGCCGAAGTACACGTTGATGTCGCGGCCGTTGATCATCACAACACCAGTGCCCGGGCGGATCCACACGCGCGCGGTGGCCTCCTTGCGGCGGCCGGTGCCATAGAAACCCTTCTCGGTGGCGGTAGCCATGTCGTCTCTTCTCTAAAAAAGGTGCGGAAAGTGGGAAGGGAAAGGAGCGCTTACGCCTCGACCTCGCGCGCCACCGGCTTCTGGGCGGCGTGCGGGTGCTGGTCACCGGCGTACACCTTGAGCTTGGTCATCATCTGACGGCCCAGGGCGTTGCGCGGCAGCATCCGGCGAACGGCGTTGATGATGATGTCCTCGGGGTGCCGCTGGCGCAGCTTGGCCAGGTTGGTGATCTTCAGCGCACCCGGGAAACCGGCACGCGGGTGCCGGTAGTACATCTTGTCCTGCTCCTTCGTGCCCGTCACGACCACCTTCTCGGCGTTGATGACGATCACGTGGTCACCCGTGTCGATGGACGGGGTGTACATCGCCTTGTGCTTGCCCTTGAGAAGGGTGGCGATCTGGCTGGCGGCGCGGCCGAGCACCTTGCCGTTCACGTCGATGACGTGCCAATCGCGCTTGATGTCCGCCGGCTTCGCGCTGTAGGTCCTCTGCGACATTGTTTGAACTCCAAAAACGTGGTTGGCGCCCGAAGCGCCTGTAGCCAAAGCAACCACGGGTCCACCCTGAGAACTTCCAGGCTGGCCCGGAAAGGCCGACCGTCTTAGAGGGGGGCGGGAGGCAAGTCAAGGTCGCACTGCGTTCACCGTGTCCCACCTGCCGTTCCCGTGGGAGAGGGAGCCGCTCCCGCCGCGCCGGGGATGGGCGCCCCGGCCGGGGGGGCTGGCGCCTTCCCGCCCGCTCCCTGGGCCTTGAAGCGCTCCTTGAGGTTGGCGAAGAAGTTCTTCTCCTGATCCGAGGGGGGGCCCTTCCGGGGGGCGTCCAGGTCCTCCAGCTCGACCAGCTCGGGGGGGATGTCCTCCAGGAAACGCGAGGGGGTGCGCGGCACCTCCTTCCCCCGCTTCACCCGCATGGCGGCCCGCGTCAGGTAGAGCAGCTCCTTGGCCCGGGTGATGCCCACGTAGCAGAGCCGGCGCTCCTCCTCGAGGTTCTGCGCCTCGCCCTGCATGCCCTTGTGGGGCATCAGCTCCTCCTCCATGCCGATGAAGAAGACCGCCTTGTATTCCAGGCCCTTGGAGGCATGGACGGTCATCAGGGTGACGGCCTTCTGGCCACCGGGGACCTCCTCCTCTTCCTGGCGGGTGTCGAGGCTGAGCCGGTTCAGGTAGGTGAGGAGGCTGGCCTTGGGGCCCTCGCGCTTCTCGAAGGCCTCCAGGGAGTTGATGACCTGGTCGATGGACTTGAGCTTCCGGTCCGCGCTGGCCTGCGAGGTCGTCAGCGAGCGCGCGTCGTCCTTGTAGCCGATCTCCTCCAGGAGCTTGCGCGTCACCGCCGCCAGCTGGCCCTGCTCGTACGACTGCCGGTAGCGCTCCACCAGTTGGAGGAACTCCTTCACCTTCTCGGCCGCGCCCTTGGGCAGGTCCTCGTAGCCCTCGGCGCGCTCCATGGCGCCCCAGAGCGACACGCTGTCGCGCCGCGCGTGCGCCACCAGCCGCTCCATGGTGACGTCGCCGATGCCTCGCGCCGGCACGTTGATGATGCGCAACAGCGCCGTCTCGTCCCGCGGGTTGGCGATCAGCTTGAAGTAGGCGATGACGTCCTTCACCTCGCGCCGGTCGAAGAACTCGCTGCCCGACACCACCTCGTAGCGGATGCCCTTCTCGCGCAGCATCTCCTCGATGGGCCGGGCCTGGCCGTTGACCCGGTACAGGATGGCGATCTCATCCGCCGGAATCCCTCCGGCCATCAGCTTGGAGATCTCCTGGGCCACGTACCGGGCCTCTTCCTCCTCGGTGGGCGCCGTCACCACCTTGATGCGCGTCCCGCCCTTGCGATCGGACCACATCCGCTTGGCCTTGCGCTCGGGGTTCTTGGCGATCACCGCGTTGGCCGCGTCCAGCACCACCTGGGTGGAGCGGTAGTTCTGCTCCAGCCGCACCTCCTTCGCCCCGGAGAAGTACTTGTCGAAGCTCAGGATGTTGCGCACCTCGGCGCCGCGCCAGCTGTAGATGCACTGGTCGTCGTCGCCCACCACGCACACGTTGCGCGTCTCCCCGCTGGCCAGCAGCTGCAGCAGATCCAACTGGGCCTGGTTGGTGTCCTGGAACTCGTCCACCAGGATGTAGCGGAAGCGCTGGGTGTACTTCTGCTTGAGATCCGCGTGCTCGCGCAGCAGCCGCGACGGGAGGATCAGCAGATCATCGAAGTCCACCGAGCCCTGCGCCTTGAGCGCGAGCTGGTAGGACTCGTAGACCATGTGCGCGATGATGTCGTAGTCGTCCCCCTGCCCTTCCCCGAGCGGCTCGGGCGTCTTGCCCGCGTTCTTCGCCTTGGAGATGAGGTTGAGCACCTTGCGCGGGTCGAAGGCCCGGTCGTCGATGCGCCTGTCCCGCATGGCCCGCTTGATGATGGCCACCTGATCGCCCTGGTCGGCGATGGAGAACTTCTTGGGCCAGCCCAGCCGGTAGATGTCCTCGCGGAGCATCTCCGCGCCGAAGGCATGGAAGGTGCAGACCAGCACGTTCTGCGCCCGGGGTCCGGCCATGTGGACCAGGCGCTCCTTCATCTCCGTGGCGGCCTTGTTGGTGAACGTCACCGCCAGGATGTTGCGGGACAGGATGCCACCCGGCCGCTTGTCGAGCAGGTGGACGATACGGTTGGTGATGACTCGCGTCTTCCCGCTACCGGCGCCTGCCAGCACCAGGAGGGGGCCCTCGGTGGTGAGCACGGCTTCGCGCTGCGGGGCGTTGAGCTTCGAGAGGTCCATTGCGCGCGGCCCGGGGATACCCTTTGATCTCCCCGTGCGCGACTATTCTTTTCCACGGCGGCTCCTTCTCCTCGCACTCCTCGCGGGCACCGCCTGCACCGGTGGTGGAAAGACGACACCGGGGGGCCCGGAGACGGCCTCCGCTGACGCCCCGAAGACCTTTCCTTGCGTCCACTTCGAGGATCTGCGCCCCTTCCTCCCCGAGGCCCTGGAGGGCCTCACCCGCACCCAGGACGGGGGCTCCACCGGCCGCTACGGCGACGTGTCCGTCAGCGAGGCCGAGCGCAGCTTCACTCGTGGTGAGGAGCGGGAGGTGAAGGTGCGCATCGTGGACACCACCCTGGGGGAGAAACTGGGGCAGGCCATCCGCTCCGCGGCCGAGGAGGGCCGCTCCCGCGCGCCGAATGATCCCACCGCCCCCATCTTCTGGAAGGACAAGGAGGCGGTGGGCTTCGTACGCTACGACGAGACGAATGGGCTGGCCGAGGCCAGCCTGCTGGTGGGCAACCGCTACGTGGTGGCGGTGAGCAGCCGCGGTTTCCCGGGCACCGTGGAGGTGCGCCGGGTGGCGCGTGGTATCGACCTCGAGGGGCTGGCGAGATTGAGCCAGCCGCCCGGCGGCCCGGACCGCCAGGGAAAGGAGCATCCGTGGTGAAGGATAGAGGGACGCGGGCCAACGCACCGGACGTGCTCGCGCAGGAGGCGGCGGCGCGCCAGGAAGTGAGCTCGATGGGCAAGCGCGAGTTCCTCGATCAGTACCAGAGGCTGGCCAAGCTCTATACGGCGGACCCGGGCAACCCCGGCTCCTACGCCTGCGAGGGCTGCGAGCGGTGCGCCAACTGCATGTTCTGCCGCGACTGCGACAGCTGCTACCAGTGCACGCACTGCACCCGGTGCGAGCTGTGCAACAACTGCTCGCACTGCGTGGACTGCAAGCAGTGCCACCAGTGCGCCTACTGCGTGCAGAGCGAGAACTGCACCGGCAGCGCCTACCTGGTGCTGTGCCGCAACATGTCCGACAGCAACTACTGCTTCGGCAGCGTGGGGCTCTCCAAGAAGGACTTCCACATCCTCAACGTCCCCTTCCCCCGCACCGAGTACTTCAAGCAGGTGAAGCGGCTGCGCGAGGAGCTCGGCATCTGAGGATGCCGGGCCCCCCGGGGACTACAGCACGCGGACGAAGAAGGCCTTGAGGTACTCGGTCTCCGGCAGGCCGCCGAGGATCGGGTGGTCCAACCCCGCGCCCCGGCGCTCCAGGATCTGCACCGGCCGCTTCGCATCCGCGGCGGCCGACAGCACCATCTCCTCGAAGGCCTCGCGCGACAGCTTGCCGGAGCACGAGCAGGTGACGAGCAGGCCCTCGGGGCGCAGGCACTTGAGGGCACGCAGGTTGAGCTCGTGGTAGGCGCGCAGGGCGGTGGACAGGCCCTCGCGCCGCTTGGCCAGGCCCGGCGGATCCACCACCACCGTGTCGAAGCGGCGGCTGGACTCGGAGAAGCGGCGCAGCACGTCGAAGGCGTTGGCGTTCTCCACCGAGACGTTGGTGCGCCCGTTGCGCGCGGCGTTCGCGCGGATGCGCTCGGAGGCCTTCGGATCCTGCTCCACCGCCAGCACCGAGTCACACGTGCGGCTGAGCGCCAGCGCGAAGCCCCCGTGGTAGCTGAACAGGTCCAACGCGTCGCCCCGGGCCAGCTCGCCCGCGCGCACGTGGTTGTCCACCTGGTCCAGGAAGGCGCCCGTCTTCATGTCGCCCAGCAGGTCCACCTCGAAGAGGTTCTCCCCCTCGTGGTAGGTGAAGCGGGCCTCGCCCTGCCCGTGCAGCAGCCGCACCTCGCGCGTCAGGCTCTCGAAGTCGCGGCCGGAGGCATCGTCGCGGCACACCACGTGCGTGGCGCCGGTGAGCTCGGCCAGCGTGCGCGCCACCCACTCCTTGCGCACGTCCATGCCCTCGGAGAGCGTCTGCAGCGTGAGGCCCGCGCCATAGCGGTCCACGAAGAGGCCGGGCAGCAGATCCGCCTCGCCGTGCACCAGACGCACGCCATCGCGCTGACGCAGCGGCGCGCGCCGGGCGAGCGACAGCTCCAGGCGGTGGCGCAGCAGGGCCTCGTCCACCTTCTCCTCGGCGGGCCCCTTGCGCGTGAGCAGCCGCAGCGCCAGCGGTGAGCGCTGCGCGTAGAAGGCCTGGCCCACGGGGTTGCCCTGCGGGTCCACCACCGACACCACGGCGCCACGCTCCTGCGTCTGGGGTGGCTCCAGCAACTCGGTGCGGTACAGCCAGGGGTGGCCCCGGCGCAGGGCCTTGGCCCCCTTGAGACTCACTCGGGCGGTGGGCTGGGAAGTACGGGTCATGAACTCTTGTGTCACTCCAGGCCGCGGGCGGCCAGTTCCTGGTCGTCCTCGCCCCGCAGGTGCCCCACCTCGTGGAGCAGCGTCACCTTGATCTGCTCCCGCAGCTCCTCCCGGGAGCGCACCGCGCGGGCGAGGTTGAGGCGGTAGAGGGCCACCGAGCGGCAGGGCGTCTCCGAGCCGTCACAAGGCTCGCTCAGCGGCGGGCCCCGGAAGAGGCCGAGGATGGCGGGAGACAGGGGCGGCTCGCCGGAGAGCAGATCCTCGCTCGCGGGCAGCTCCTCGGCGCGCACCGGCACCCCGGTGAGATCCCTCCGCATGTCCTCGGGCAGGGCCGCCACCGCGCGGGCCACGTCCTCCCGGAACTCGGCCTCGGTGGGCATGGGCGGCACCGGGAAGTCCCGAGGCGAGAGGGCATGCGCCTTGTCGAAGTGCGCCTGGGCCTGCTTCCACTTGCCCTCGCGCTCCATCAACAGGCCCAGGTGGTAGTGCGCGTGCGCGCCGCGCTCCGGATCGTTCAGCAGGCCGGTGAAGGCCGTCCTGGCCTCGGCGAAGCGGCACAGCTCGAAGAGGGCCAGGGCCTTCTCGTAGGCGGCCTCGGGGTTGTTGGGCTCGCGCGCCAGGACGAGCGAGGCCCGCTGGAGCGCCTCGGAGGCCTGCCCCAGGTCGTTCATCGCCATGGCGGCCACCAGGGCGAAGCGGGGCAACATCTCCGGGGACACGTCGGGCTGGGAGAGGCCGCGCTCGGCGTAGAGGGCCCCCAGCTCGTCGTACTCGCGGCTGGAGGGCAGCTGCACGGCGTAGAGGTGCGCCGCGCCAAGCAGTGCGTCCGGGTGCTCGGGGTCGATGGCCAGCGCCCGGGCATAGGCCACCTGCGCTTCCGTCGTGCGGCCGAGGGCGGCCAGCGCCTCGCCGCGCGCGGAATGGGCGGAGGCCGAGTCGGGCTCCAGGGCCGAGGCCTGGGCGGCGCAGGAGAGGGCCTCCGGGTACTTGCCCGCGTCGAGGTAGTCCAACGCGGCGTCGAGCGGATTGGAACCGCCCGGTTTGCAGGGGGTGAGCGGCTCGGGCACGGGCACGGCGGCGGGCACGGGCGCGGCGGCGGGCGCCAGGACGGCCACGGCGCCGGCGTCGGGCACGGCCGGTGCGGACGGCGGAGAGGTCCTCTGGCAGGCACCGAGGATCAGGAGACAGAGGGCGAACGGACCGCGCCGGGACATGGGGAGCGAAGGCTACGGCATCGCCCGGACCACGGGAAGATGTCAGGTGCCTGCTCGCCCGGTCTTGCATTCCGACCAACAACACGGGCAGGGCCCGCCATCGCCGCGTGGCGAGGACGGGCCCCCGGGGTACGCCCCGGTGCCTCCGTCACATGTCCGAGGCGGCGCACGCATCCGGGCCGCCGTTCATCCGGTCGTGCCGGCAGGTGTGCAGGGTGCGCGGCACGGGCAGCTCGTAGATGTACTGCAGCACGTCCGTGTCGGAGGAGACCTGCGTCTCGGTGGCCTGCGACTTGCCGGGCTCGACGAAGAGGGTGCTGTACTTCACCTGACCCGTCTTCGACACCTGGATGGCCGTGGCCGGCTCGGGCGGAGGCGCCAGCACCGAGCGCGTCTGGTAGCGCGCGTACCCGTCCTTGCCGAGGAAGCCCGCGGCGCAGTTGGGGGCACCGGTGATGAAGTCCGCCTGATGCAGGCGGGCCAGGTTGTTGTTGGAGCCCGCGCAGGCCGTGGTGGTGGTGGTGGTGGTGGGCGCCGGGTACATGGCATTCCACATGGAGCAGCTCGCCAGCACCGCCGCGCCGCCGGCCGTCTTGTGGGACAGCGCCTCGTACTCGTAGAACCAGCCGTAGTCTTCCTCGCCCGCCAGCAGCTTCTGACCGGGGCACACCTTGCCGGCCGCGCACTCGCACGTCCCGGTGGTGTCGCACTGGACGTTCGTCACGTCGACGAGGTTGCCAGTCCCGGTGCCGCCGGTATCGGTCAGCCGCCGCCCATCGTAGTCCTTGGCCATGTTCTTCGAGGTGGGCGTCGCCCCCACGCTCTCGTCGAACATGCGCTCCACTTTGCCGCCATAGGCCCAGATTCCGTAGAAGCGGTTCTTGCCGAGCGAGCTGGGAGTGGCGGAGGCGCTCAGGTCCAGGTCGTTCATGTTCAGCGTGTTGCCCGGGTCACGCACGCGGCAGTCGAAGACCCCCGCCGCGTTCTGACCGCACTCCACCTTCGTCCGGGCGAACTCGTAGTTGACCGTTCCACCGCCGCTGGGCCTGGGGCATGTGTTCGCGTTGCGGGACTCGAACTCGGCGGTGAGGTAGTCCAGGTCTCCGGCCGTGCTGCAGAAGTTGGAGGCGGGGGTCGCCGCGCTGGAGAAGGGCGTGAAGCGGCCCTGCGAGTAGAGCCGATCCACCCACTCGTTGCTCATCCGCTGGTAGTCCGTGCCATTGCGCGTCAGCTTGTAGGTGGCCTGTGTCTGGCCGCACCCCAGCTTGGAGCACGCCTGCGGGTTGTCGAAGCGGCAGGTGCCCGCGCCGGTCTCGAGCAGCGAGTAGCGGTTGCCCGAGCCCACGAAGGCGCGCAGGGCCTGGTTCTCCGGCTGCACCGCCAGCGAGGACAGGTAGTAGATGGGCGAGCGGTTGCGGATGCTCCGCGCGTCGGAGGCGGCCACACCGTCCCGGTCCATCGAGAAGGAACGCGCGCCACTCCAATTGCCGATGAGTTTCGTGGAGGTGTCGAGCACGCCCGGCTGGAAGAAGCGCAGCGTCCAGAGCTGGCCGCCCAGGTCTCCCACCACGGCGGTGTCGAAGAAGCCGTCGAAGCGCGGCTTGTCGTTGGCGCCGTAGTCCGCCATGGCCGCCGGCGCCACGAAGCCGTACGTCATGTACTTCCGGGGCTCGTCCGTGTTGCCGGAGGCGGACTCGGAGAACTCCCACTTCCACAGCAGGTTGTCGTTGCGGCCGTTCACGGTGCCGTTCCACACGTCCACCATGTACATGCCGCGGCCCTTCTCGCCGCCGGGAGACCAACCTCCCGACAGCATCGCCACCCAGCGCTCGGTGCTCGCCGGGCCCTCCTCACCGTGCCGCTTCTGCCCCTGGGTGGAGGCGCTCAACAGCACGGGGCCGATGGGCGGCGCCTTGGGGCTGAGGCTGAAGAGCGTCTTGCCGAAGCGCAGCGACTCGTCCGTGCAAGGCTGCGGGAACATCCAGCGGAAGCCGGGCTGCGTCTTCGCGGTGGTCGTCGCGTTGCCGCTCGTGTTCCACAGCACCTCCAGGGCGAAGTAGTGCGTGCCGCCGCGGCCCTCGGCCACCACGGCCACCGTGTGGTACTCGTCCCAGGACTTGCGGCCATCGCCGTTGTCGTCCGCCCAGATGTCGCGGACCATGATGTCGCCGTCGACGAAGTAGGAGTGGCCCTGCAGCATCTCCTGCAGCCGCGGCAGCATGTCCGCCGGGATGAAGGCCCACCGCTCCAGACCGCCCCCGGCCGCGGTGCTCGGGTAGCTCACGTTGCACGTCGCGTTGTCCTCCAGGCCCTGTCCGTCACTGAAGGCGTGCAGCATGCCGTCGTTGGCGCCCACCAGGATGAGCCGCTCGCGCTTGCGGTTGATGAACTGGTAGGCCTCGTAGGCATCCCGCTGCAGGGGCGTGGCGATGCTGCAGGAGGTGGGCAGATCGCCGCGCGAGTCCATCGGCGTCGACTCCACGCCCATCTTCTGCTTGGTGGCGTAGAGGGTACGCACGCACTGGGTGGAGACCCCGAGGTCGCACAGGAACTTGTCCGCTGGCGGGTCCACCACCATGGGCGAGGAGTGGAAGATGTCGCCCAGCACGGACGGCCGCGTGTCGTCGCGCTTGCTGTTGCCGTTCTCGTCGAACAGGTCCTGGCCGCGCACGTACTGGACGAGCAGCGCCGCGCACAGCAGATCATACGAGTCCTGGGTCGTCAGGGTGCTCGGCAGCCCCCTGAGGCCCGCGGCGACCATGAGCGGCACGGCCTTCAGGGCCAGGTCCGTGTACGCGGGCATCTGCATCCGGCTCAGGATGAGGCCCGGCTTGTAGGTGGTGCCCAGACCGCTGGGGCACAGCGGATCCCCACTCACGGCCAGGTACTGGCGGAGATGGGTGATGTTGTCGAGCTTGAAGGCGACGAGCCCGTCCTTCTGCGTCAGCAGCCCGTCCTTCAGCCCGCCACCGCTCGCCGAGCCGTTGTCCGTCACCGTCCAGATGTTGCGGCTGGCATGACCGAGCGCCTCGAGCTTGTCGCTCGCCTCCCAGTAGGGCTCGGCGGGAGCGCCGAAGACGGGCGCGCCGTTGGGCCCGCCGTTCTCGGACAGCAGCTTGCGGTACTCGCTCGAGGAGTCCTCCGAGACGATGCTCCCCTGCTTGTCGACGAGGAAGATGTCGCTGCGGTCGCCGTCGCCGTTCTTGTCCTGGTCCTCGACGAACTCGTTGAACTGCTCGTAGCGGTACAGCTTGCCGGCCCAGGTGTTGTCCTTGGCGGGCATCATGCGCGGGACGATGGCCGTCAGCGCCGCGTCCTGCGTCTGCAGGGTGCTGACGGCCGCCGTGGAGAAGGCGGTGTTGCGCGCGTTGATGTCGTCCAGGATGGTGAGCATCACGCGCTTGAGCTCGCTGGTGCTGCGGGCCGCGAAGAACTTGCCGCCACCCAGCCGCGCCGTCTCCTGCAGCAGCTTGCTGTCCGTCACGTCCTCGGAGAAGCCGATGGTGTACGTGGCCACGCGCTGATCGCCCGACATGTCGGTGCGCAGATCCTTGTTCCACAGGAACTTGGCCACCTTGTGCAGCTGGCTGTCCGAGCAGCCATCGCACGGCACGTTCTCGCTGGTGATGGCGGAGGGGATCTTGACCACCTTCTGCTCGTCATAGGGCTCGCCGTCCGTCAGCAGGATGACGGCGTTGAAGCCGCACTCGAAGCAGACGCCATCCGCCGCGCTGAAGTTGGAGCTCGTCGGGTGACCGCCGCCCAGATAGGAGGTGAAGGGCGTGGGGGAGCTCTTGGACTGGAAGAGGTAGCCCGCCGCGTAGAGCGCATCCGCGAGCGGGGTGTTGCAGTCATCCCAGTCCAGGCCGTTGTTGTTGTTGGTGTTGACGTTGGTGAGGTCGTTGAGCACCGAGTTGCGGTTGTTCTCCACCGAGCTGTTGTCCAGCGGGTAGGACTTGGCGCACGTCGGGCCCATGGGTTGCTGGATGCAGAGACACTGGGCGTTGGTGCCCGACTTCTTGCCCCAGCACGTCTTGGCCGCGCGGGTCTGGAAGCCCATCACGCCGAAGCGCACCTCGCGCAGGTCGTGGATGACGTCGGCCATCACCTTCACGGCGCCCGAGTCACGCGGCGCGTAGAAGTTGAGGAAGTTGCCCTTCACCCGCCGCGTGCTGCCGTCGTGGAGGTAGTAGCCCTGCGTCTCGAGGCAGGTCTGGCAGGTGTTCTGGTCCTTGGCGCCGATGTTGTTGATGGACTTGCACGCGTCGGCCGCGGTCCCCCAGGTGGAGGTGTTCTGCGGGGCGTTGCCGAAGATGACGCCGTACCCCTTCGTGGGCGCCTCGTAGTACTTGGAGTTGGCGAACCAGTTGTCGGACTGGCTGCTGATGCCCGTCCACATCCGGTCGTATTGGGTGTCCTTGTTGTAGCCCAGGCCGTTGAGGAAGGAGTCCGAGCAGCCCCGCGGCGGGTTGGCGGGCCAGTCCTTGGGCCAGGCATGCATCGACGAGGAGGTGTCGATGATGAAGAGGATGTTGGGAGGCCCACCCGGGCGCGAGAAGAACTTCTCGTCGCCGCCCCGGGCCGGGTTCATCAACGCGTCCAGACGGGACGTCGTCGGCATGCAGCAGGCCGCCTGATCGATGGCGGCCGCCGTGTCCGCCCGCAACAACACCACCAGGAGGGCAACGAAGCTGAGCGTCAGCTTGCGGAACATGGCGCCTATCCTCACAGACCGTACCGGAAGAGGAACTCGACCTCGGACTCACGGCCCGAGGTCTCCTTGCACTTGACGACCACGCGGTAGTACTGGCCGCCCATGAAACCGCCCGTGGCGGGAACGGTATTGGCGATGTCGCGCACCTGGCGGCCGGACGCGCCCATCAGCACCGGATCCACGCCCACCACCGTGGCCTGCGCGGTGTCCGTCTTCGAGTTGACGTAGTGGCCGGTCATGATGCGCGTGCGCGCGTTCGGATCCGGATCATCGATGAGCTTCGTATCGAGGATCTGCAGCTCGCTGGTCGCGCGGAACAGCTTCAGGCGCGAGAGCAGGTGACGGCGTGCCGCGTCCGCGCAGGCCCCGACGCGATCACCCTTCAGCTTCTCCGACGAGGCCTCGCGGTTGTAGTTGGTGAACTGGATGGCCCCCCCCACCAGCAGCAGCAGCACCGCCATGGCGATGACGGTCAGCATGAGGGCATTGCCGCGCGGCGCCCTCTTCTTGAGGTGCATGGTGGATCAGCCTCCCCACACGTTGAGACCGGAGGATTCGTCACCCACCGGTGGATTGAAGGTCGAGCGCGACAGCATGTTGGGAACGCGCACCGTCGTGGTCATGTTGGTCCGGTAGTAGCCGTCCGCCGGCCCCGCCTCACCCGAGTCCTCCAGCTCCACGCGCTCGAAGGCGCGGCGCCCATTGGGCTCGGGGCTCGTCGAGCGGATGCCGATGCTCAAGCGCACGGCGCGGATGTTGGCGGGGTGCCGGTTGTAGCGGGCCGGATCCTCGTAGGGCAGCTTGAAGAGGGGCACCGGCGCGGTGTCCGGATCCGGGACGCGGTCCGCGTCCGCGCTGCCGATGTCCCCCAGCACCCAGTTGGACACCGGCGAGCTGAAGTCCACGGGCTGCGCCCCCGCGTTGGGACTGCCCGGAGCCGGCCGGTTCATCACGTAGGCCACCTGGAAGGACTCCACGTCCGCGGCCAGCGGCACCGCGCTGGACATGTCCAGCTCGTCCAGTCCCTGGAAGGCCATCAGGAACGGGCGGCCGTCCAGATCCACGATGCGGATGCGCAGCTCGTGGATAAGCATCAGGTAGGGGGAGTTGTTCCCCGCCCGGGTCAGACACGGGGCGTCGATGGGCACCGTCGACAAGGCCTCGTCCAGGATGAAGTTGGAGGCCGTGTTGCCCTCTCCCGACACCCCCGACTCGCCAGCCCTCATCACCACGTAGTCCTTGCCCCCCACGCACGACACGAGCAGCCGCTGGCCCTTGCTGAAGCTCATGCCGAACGTGCTCTTGGTGTCCTCCAGCACGACGGTGGTGCCCGCCAGGTGTCCCCGGCGCATCCACGCCGCGTCCCGGTAGCGGAAGGCCAGGTCATCCGTCACGGAGTTGGGGACGGAGCCGCCGAACGCCAGGACGTGGTTGGACTTGGCGCCCGAGGGGAGCGCGTCCCCATTGAAGTCGAAGGCGAAGCGCGGCTCCACGCCGTAACCCGCCATGCGCAGCCGCTGCTCGATGAAGCCCGTCGCCGTGCGCAACCCCTCCACCGCCACCTTGACGCGCGACTCCCGCTGGAAGGCCCCCTGCACTCCCACGAAGGCGGCGGCCACGGCCGCGAGGATGATCGTCGTCGTGGCCGCGCCCACCAGCAGCTCGACGAGCGTGAAGCCGCGCGGTGCGTGGGCCAGGGGGGATTTGGAATGGGCCATTGTTGACAGCTCAGATCTCGACGTTGGTCTCGTTCCCGAAGGGACCGGAGTCGTAGAAGCTCACGTACTGCCGGACGTAGCGGCGCTGAGCCATCTCCATCCACGACACCACGATGATGACCTGGTGGATGGGCACGCCCGTGACCTCGTCCGGCTTCTCGATCATCGCCAGCACGCGCCGGTAGCGGTCGAAGTCCGCTTCCGCGTAGCCGGGCAGCAGCCGGTTGGCGCTCGTGGCCGAGCGCTCGTAGGCGTCCAGGTCGAAGATGCAGTGGACGGACCAGACCTCGCCGGTGGCGGGCTTCAGCTTCTCCAGGCCTCCCGTGAGCGCGGCGACCTCCGAGCTGGGAGCGCAGGCCGCGCCGGTCAGCAGGCCAGCGTGCCCCGGGACGCCGATCACCCGATCCCTGCCCAGCGTGTCCAGCGCTCCGCGCACCTGCGAGGCGATGCCCGAGGCGCGCGTCGCATGGTTGGCGCTCGAGTTCTGCCGGCTGGCCACGATGAGACCCTGGAACACCCCCATCAACCCGATGAGCAGCACCACCGAGGCGGTCATCCCCTCGATGAGGGACACACCACGCT
Organism: Archangium lipolyticum; assembly: GCF_024623785.1. NCBI lineage: Bacteria > Pseudomonadati > Myxococcota > Myxococcia > Myxococcales > Archangiaceae > Archangium > Archangium lipolyticum. Next base: position 929 of record NZ_JANKBZ010000047.1, on the reverse strand, counting down.
GGGAGGCACGGATGCTGCGGACACGGCGGCGGGAAGTGGAGTCCACGGTGGTTTCTCCGTTCTAGGTCTTGTCCGGTGAGAAGGTGGCCATGTAGCCAGAGGGGCCCGAGATGGCGAACAGGTACTGGGCCTGCCCCTCCACGCTGCTGAAGGTGAGCGACTGGTTGGGGGTGGTGATCCACCGGCCAGATCCGTCCACGAAGCGCGCGGCTCCATCCGGGAAGAAACCGATGGCACCGCTCGGGCTGTCGGTGTCCGCGCAGAAGCTGCACGTCCGCACTGGCAGCCCCGAGAAGGGCGCGCCGAACAGGTCCGTGCGCCCGGGCGTCAGCGCCCCGAAGCGCACCTTCTTGCTGTAGTCTTCCAGGTAGTGGATCGCCGACACGGTGCCGGTGTTGCCCTTCACGTCCACCTTGAACGGCAGCGAGAAGAGCCGGTACGCATTGCTCGTGAAGGTGCTGTTGCGATCCTCCACCACCATGAACGCGCCCTTGCCCGCGTTCAACGTCCCCCGTCCACCCTTCGGATAGAAGACGACCCACACCGGGTAGCCCGTCGACGAGGCCCTCGTGCGCGCCGTGCTCAACACGCCCTGCAGATCGAACGCGGCGTTCTGCAGCGCCCCACGCCGGCCCACCGACTCGTAGGTCACCATGGCCAGCACGGACAGCACGCCGATGATGGCCACCACGACCAGCACCTCGACGAGGGTGAAGCCACCCCGGCGCCGCTCCCTCTTCGCTGGATTTGCAAGGTAGCTCATTCCGCCGTCTCTCTACGGAAGAACACGGTACTCCGGTTTACAAGAAAAGCAAACTATTCCCAGCCCATCAAAAGAGCGAAATCCGACACACCCTGTGGAGAATGGACCCCAATGTCCGGACCTGGGCCCGGGAATGGGAAAATCACAAAAAATTCCGAGCCCGTCG
>NZ_JANKBZ010000046.1 GCF_024623785.1 Archangium lipolyticum | reverse complement strand
ACAAGAAAAGCAAACTATTCCCAGCCCATCAAAAGAGCGAAATCCGACACACCCTGTGGAGAATGGACCCCAATGTCCGGACCTGGGCCCGGGAATGGGAAAATCACAAAAAATTCCGAGCCCGTCGATTGACGGGCGGACCAGCGCCCGGCCGCCCGCGCCCTCTCGGGGCGCTGGCTCGGGACGAGGCACCGGCTTACGGGCTCGCTGGAAAAATCGAAGGCGCCGGTTCACACACAGGCGCCAAGCAAGAGGCAAGCCGCCTGCCAACCCCCCGAAATGACGAGTGTCGGGAAGTGATCAACGCAGGGGTTTGCGGCCCGTCACCTCGCAAACTTTGCGAGGTTCGCAAAATGTAGCCAGCTCGGGATTAACGGGACAGCTCGGACAGAATCTCCTGGTAGGCGGAGCGGGCGCGCGCCACCTCTCCGGCCTTGAAGCTGATGGCGGCCACCACGGGGTGACCGCCGCCGCCGTAGCGCGAGGCGATGGCGGCCAGGTCATGCCGCCGCTCCTGGGGGCGCCACGGGTTGGAGCCGAGCGACACCTTGGCGCGCGAGGGCCCCTGCCCCACCCAGAGGGTGTAGCGGGCCTCGGGGTAGAGGGCGTAGGCGATGAACTTGTTGAGGCTGTCGACGCCCTCGTCCGCGAGGTCGAAGGAGACGACGCCGTTGTCGTACCGGGCCTTGGAGCGCACCAGGTCGATGTGGCGCCGGTGGCGCTCGAGCAGCGGCGCGAGCGGCGCGGCGATCAGCGGCGAGGCGGCGATGGAGGCCAGCGGCTCGGTCTGCATCCGCTCGATGACCTGGGGGATGAGGGCCGGATCCTTGTTGGCCTCGAGCACCGTCATGATGCGCAAGGCCGGCTCCTCCAGCGCCACGGCCATCTCCGGGTTGGGGAAGAGCGCGCCGTCGATGATCTCCGCCCAGTGGAGCAGCTCGGCCATGGGTGACGGGTCCCACCCGAAGCGCTCGCGGGCCACGTCCGCCAGGTAGCAGGTGCAGCTCTTGCGGTGCGGATCATGGAACTTGTGCCCGCTGGTATCGGCGTGGAAGTGGGCCTCGTCCCCCGGCTGCTGGAAGGCGGAGACGTGGTGGTCGAACCACCAGGTGAGCCGCGGATCCTGGCTGTAGCGGAAGTCGACGATGACGTTCTCGTCCCCGGAGAAGACGGCCGCATCGATGGGCGCGCCTCCCGCCTGATGCGACAGCCCCCGGTAGGAGAAGGTGGCATCCGGACGGACGCGCTCCCGGTAGAAGCGGGTGAAGACCGCCGCGCTCGCGGCCCCGTCGAAGCAGCTGTCGTGGAAGAGGACCTGGACGTTCATGGGGTGGGCTTACCCTGACTCTTCTGTCAGGTGTGGACGAAAAGGCTCAACGAAACGAGGCATCGAGCCTGGAAGATTGAACGAAGTATGGAATCCCGTCCCAGGGTCGGAGACTGCTGGTGACTACAAGTCCCTGATTTCCTGGAGACGGCTGGCGGACGAGCCCCTGGCACGTCGCATGCAACCATCCAGGCCGTATCAGTCCATCAACCCACGGGGTGCGGGCGGGAGGACACAATGACCAAGACGGCGACACGCAAGCGCGATTCGGTCCAACGCCAGGGGAGACGGGTCATGCCCACCCCTCGGAGGACCACCCAGCGCAAGGTGACCCCGGCGCTGACGGTGGGGGAGCTCATCGCGGCGGCCTACGACACGGCCGGCGGAGAGAGCGTCGAGGTGCTCAAGCTCGTCACCTCGCCCCTGATGACGCGGGCCCTGGGCCGGCGCATCGTCCTGGTGGGCTGAGTCTCCCCTTCCCCGGTGTCCGGGGAACGAGGTGAGCCCGTGCGGAGGCGCTCAGGGCGCGTCCGTGACGGAGAGGTACTGGTTTTTCGTCGGCTCTCCCGCCAGCAGCTTCGTGAAGTCCTCGGCGTTGTTGGGGTGCACGAGGAAGGTGCCCGCGGGCGTCTCCATGCGCACCGGCTCCGGCAGGACCTGGGAATCGCCCGCGGGACCACCACCGCCAGGCACGTCGACGAGGGCCGTGGAGCCCGTTGACGGAACGGTCGCGCAGCCAACGAGGGCCAGCAAGCAGAGCGCGGCGTGGAGCTTCATTCCGAGTCCTCCCAGGTGAAAGCGGCGAGCGGGGGGCGCCTGCGTACGTCGCTTTGGGCTGGGAGGCAAGTCCTCGAGCGCGGTGGAGGGACCCGGGACTGTCCATGAGACGACGCCCGCGCCCCGAGCTTCCGGGACACGGGCGCCAGGCCCTACCTCTCTCTACAACGGACTACGGGCCACGCGGCTGCCAGCGCGGGCGGTCGTCATCGCCGCCACCCGTCGAGACGGTGCTGTTCGGCCAGGTATGGGTGATGACGTCGCCCACCTTGAGCGAGGCCTCGTCCGTGGCCGCGGGGTTGATCTGTTGGACCCGCAGTCTGCCGCCGGAGGAGTAGGCGATGAACCGCCCGTCCGGAGAGAACGACGGCAGGGTCGCCTCGTTCGCCAGCAGCAGCTCGCTGCCCGTGGGCTTTCCATCGGTCCCGATGCCCCGCACGTAGATGGCGTTGCCCTGCCGTCCTCCGCAGTCGGCGGTACCGCTGCAGATGACACCACCCGCGGCCGTCTTGACGTAGAAGACCCGGACGTAGGCGACATGCGTCCCGACCGGCGACCAGGTGTGGTTGGCGATGTACGTCCTGACCGGCCCGGCGGCATTCGTGGCATCCACCTCGGTGGTGGCCGCGATGAGCTCGGGCGTCCCGCCGCTGGCGGCGATGGTGTAGAGCTGGCTGAGCGGCACCGCGTCCGTGCCGAACTGCTCGGTCTGCTCCGACGCCGGCTTGCTCGTGTCCACGGACAGGTAGAGCAGGATGTTGTTCGCCGCGTTGTGCAGGGGCTGCTCACTCTGCGCGCCCGCGCCGGTGACGGGGGTGCCCGAGGCGGCGCCAGGCGCCCGGGTCAGCAGGCCCACGCCACCAGAGCTGTAGGCGAGGCTGGTGCCATCCGCCGCCCACGAGGGGAACACGCCGGCGGTGGAGAGCGTCTGCACGTCTCCACCCGTCCCGGGAATGGTGGAGATGCCCGAGACGCTCGCCCCCGTCTGGGTGGCCCAGGCGATGGAGGCCGAGGGCGCCCACTCCATGTAGCGGAAGTCGGAGGTGCCGGCGGCGGTGGCCGTGGTCAGCTCGGTCTTCTGCGCCGCCACGAGCGGGATGTTCCGGGTGACGAGCGTCACGGTGTTGCCAGACGCATCCACGAACGCCACCGCGGTGCCGTCCTTGTTCCAGCGGGGGAACCGGCTCTGGCCAGTGCCCTCGCTGAGCTTCGTCACATCGGAAGTCCCGGTGGCCGGATTGCTGCCGGGGGTCTTGTAGCGCACGACCACCGCCTCGGTCGTATTGGCGCCCGACAGCTTCCGCGTCACCGCGATGTGGAGCGGCTGGCACGTCCTGGAGCCACCCGACCCGTCGCAGTACAGGCCCGCCATGCAGCTGTTGGTGTTCGAGCAGGCCGCGCCCTCCTGGAGGGTCATCGTGCCCGCGTCCACCTCCGTACCGGCATCGGTCTGCGTGCCCGCGTCCACCTCCGTACCTGCATCGGTCTGCGTGCCCGCGTCCGTCTGGGTACCGGCATCGGTCTGCGTTCCCGCGTCACCATGCCCCGGCTGCGGCGTGTCGTCCTGGGTGACACACTCGTTCTCGACACAGGCCCACTTCTTCCCCTGGCCCGGCGTCCCCTTCTTGTTGGTGCAGTCGAACGCATCGACGCACTCCTCGGAACAACCGGTCGACACCACCATCAGCGCACCCATGAGCACGCCGAGGACCACACGCTTTCCCATATGAACCTCCGGAACATCGGCGTGCGTCGTATAGGTTCGCTTCGCGCCCACCGGAGGTGGCGCAAGGCACCCACACTGTTCCCGCTGTCGCGGGATGAACGCCGGATGCACCAGGCACCGCCGGACCTTTCCGATGATTGACACCCACTGCCACCTCGACGCGACGCGTTTCGATCCGGACCGCCACGAAGTGCTCGACCGCGCCTGGGCCGCCGGGCTGCACGGCATCCTCGTGCCCGGCGTGGGCCCGGAGAACTGGGAGCCCCTGCTCGCCATGTCCCGCGCCGAGCCACGCCTCCAGGTGGGGCTCGGCATCCACCCCCAGCTGCTCCCGGACATCCCTCCCGAGCAGGACGAGGAGCACCTCGAGCGGCTGGACGCGCTGCTCGCCCGGGGCGGGGCCATCGCCGTGGGCGAGTGTGGACTGGACGGCCCTTCGGCCGCGGGCGCGCCCATGGAGCGGCAGGTGGCGGTGCTGAAGCGGCACCTGGAGCTGGCGCGCAAGCACGGCCTGCCCGTGCTGATGCACTGCTTCCGCGCGCACCCCGCCCTCATCGAGCTCTTCAAGCAGGAGCCCCTGCCCGAGGCCGGCGTGCTGATGCACAGCTACGGCGGGGGGGCGGACCTGGCGCGCTTCTACATCCAGAAAGGCTGTTATTTCTCCTTCGCGGGCCCCGTCACCTGGGCCGAGGCGCGCAAGCCGCTGGACGCCCTGCGGGTCATCCCCCCCGACCGGCTCATGGCGGAGACGGACGCCCCGGATCAGGCCCCCACCCCCCACCGGGGACAGCGCTCCGAGCCGGGATACCTGCCGCGCGTCATCGAGGGGATGGCCCGGGTGCTGGGAGAGCCGGTGGAGGCGCTCGCCCAGCGGACGACCGAGAACGCCCGCCGCCTGTTCCGGGAAGCCTTTCCACCTCCTTCGCTGTAGGGGAGCGGTCGCGTTATAGAGGCACTCCATGAATCCGCAGCCCACTCCCCCAGAGACCGTCCCCGCCACCGCTGGCACCCCCGCCTCCTCGGAGGAGGCCAGGCCCTTCAAGCTGCACCGGCGCTTCGACCGCACCGGACGCCTGCTCGGAGACCCGGCGATGGAGCGGCTGTCCAACGCCCGCGTGGTGGTGTTCGGCCTGGGCGGCGTGGGCAGCTATGCCGCCGAGGGCCTCGTGCGCAGCGGCATCGGACACCTTACGCTGGTGGACTTCGACACCGTGTGCGTGACCAACGCCAACCGGCAGCTCCACGCCACCGCGAAGACGGTGGGCAAGCCCAAGGCGGAGCTGATGGCGCAGCGCTGCAAGGACATCAACCCGGACGCCCACGTCGAGGGCCTGCGCGAGTTCTACCGCGACGAGCTGGCCGATCAGCTGCTCGCCCCGGGCAGCTACGACTACGTGGTGGACGCCATCGACAACGTGAAGGCGAAGCTGCACCTGCTCCACCGCTGCGTCAGCCTGGGCATCCCCGTGGTGAGCTCCATGGGCGCGGCGGGCCGGTTGGACCCCACGTCCATCCGCGTGGAGGACCTGTGCGAGACGCACATGGACCCGTTCGCCAAGGACATCCGCAAGCTGCTCAAGCGCAAGTACGGCGTGCCCACCGAGCGGCCCACGGGCATCACCGCCGTGTACTCCATCGAGGCGCGGAGGGATCCGCTGTCCCTGCGCTACGACTCGGACGACGGCTTCATGTGCGTGTGCCCCAACGACAACGACTTCCACACCTGCGAGCGCCGCACGCAGATCGACGGCAGCGTGGCCTTCGTCACCTCCGTGTTCGGCATGAACGCGGCGGGCGTCGTGGTGCGGCGCCTGTCGCTGGGGCGTTGATCGTCCCCGGCCGAGCCAGCCCCGGGAGGACCGGGTAGACTCCGGGGCCATGGACCCTCGTGCCCACCGGCGACACCTGATTCTCCTGTTGCTGCTGTCCGGGCCGGGCCTGTCCGCGTGTCGCGGTGAGTCCGAGCAGGAGCGCCAGCAGAAGGCGCTCCAGAAGACCGTCCAGCAACTGCTGGAGACGCGGGAGTGCACGGGCTGCGATCTCACGGGCGCCCAGCTCGAGGGGGCGGACCTGGAGGGGGCACGGCTGGCGGGCGCGAAGCTGGAGAACGCGAAACTCTCCCGGGCCCGCCTGGGCAACGCGGACCTGAGCGGCGCTTCCCTGGGGGGAGCCGATGCACGAGGGGCCAACTTGCGCGGCGCGCGGGTGGACGGCGCTTCCTTCGGGGCCGCGCGATTCCAGGGCGCCATCCTGGAGGGCCTCGATCTGCGCAAGGTGACGGAGCTGCCCTCGGCCAACTTCGAGGGGGCCAACCTCCGCGGCGTCAATCTGGAGGGAGCGAGCCTCACGGGAACGGGCGGAACCTACCGTCGCAGCGAGCCCTCACACGCCTACTCCCTGTCGGCCGGAGGTGGGTGGCTCGTGCGCGCGGACTTCACCGGGGCGAAGCTCCGCTTCACCGTCCTGGCCCGATGCAACCTCGAGGAGGCCATCTTCCGGGACGCCGATCTGCGCGACGCGGACCTGACACACGCCAACCTGAAGAACGTGGAGCTCCAGGGGGCCCGGTTGTCGGAGGCCATCTGGGAGGACGGGCGCACGTGCGCCGCCGGCTCCCAGGGCGGTTGCCGCCCCAACTCCCGGTGAGGGAGCACCTGGGCCCGGCCCCCGGCGCCCCTATTTGACGAGGGTGGTGAATTGCTGCTTCAGCACCGTCTTCACGCCGTCGTGGAGGGTCTGCCGGCTGGTGGAGTGCGCGACCATGGCGAAGTACGGAATGCTGCCGGGCATGGGCTTCAGGAGCTCCTCTGCCGCCACCTTCTGAGGAGCCTTCGGCGCGTGCTTGCCGCAGTCACACGCCACCTGCACCACGCCCCCCTCCACCACGGGCTTCTGGAAGTTTAACGCACGCCGTCCGCCACGAGAAGCCAGGCAGCCGCCTGGCTCAGGCCACCTTCGCCGCCGCCGCCTCGCGGCCACAGGGGCGGCGGAAGGCGCAGCGGGTGCACGAGGACAGGTCGTCCGTCTGGGGGAAGGCGGACTCGTCCTTCGGCGTGTTGGTGGCCGGATTCACCAGCAGCTCGCGCATGCGCGCCACGCTCTGCGCGAAGCGGGCCTTGAAGCCCTCCACCGCGTCGCGGTCCACCTGCACCTCGTGCTCCACCCCGTCGTTCAGGTACACCAGCGACGCGCGCACCTTCTCCAGCGGCAGCCGGTAGCGCTGGGACACGTACAACGCGTAGCCCAGCACCTGCTCGTCGTACCCGTCCCTCGCCTTCCCCGTCTTCCAGTCCACCACCACTGGCGAGCCGTCCGCGTCCACGTACGCGAAGTCGGGGATGGCGAAGACCTTCACCCCGTCCAAGGTGAAGGTGGAGAACTCGGCCCCCGCGTCCACCTCCAGCCACTGCGCCGGCTTCAGCCCTTTCGCCAGCGCCGGCCAGCGCGAGGCGAAGAACCACGCCAGCGCCGAGCGCACCGTCTCCGCGTTCTGCTTCCACGCATCGTCCGGCACCGGCTCCTCGTACTCGTGCTCCACCAGGCCCGAGAACGTCTTGCGGTACTTCTGCGTCCGGTACCCCTTCTCGCGCGAGTAGCGGAAGTCCTTGCGCATCAGCTCGAGCGCCCGCGCCTCCACCTTGGACGGCTCCACCTCGCGCCCCGCCCGCCAGTCCAGCAGCGCGTCCTTGATGGCGTCGTGCACCACGCTGCCCGCCCACGCATAGCGGTTGCTCAGCTTCTTCAGCACGTACAGCTCACGCACCTCCTGGGGCGCCCCCGACTCCCAGCCGCCCCAGGAGCGGTAGTAGTAGAAGTAGTACGCCCGGGAGCACTCCTGGAGCTTCTCGTGCCGGCTCTTGGACCAGGAGAAGTCGTTGCTGAAGGTACGTGCCATGGCGGACGCGAATACTAGACGGGGGCTCGCTCCGCCAGAAGATGGACAGGCGAGCAGTCACACCCCCACAGGTCCTTTTCCGGTAGCGGCCAACCGCTAAGGTGCGCCCCGCCATGGCGACCAGAGACTTTCAGGAGAAGGTGGTGCTCATCACCGGCGCCTCCAGCGGCATCGGCCGCGCGGCGGCGAAGGCCTACGCCGCCCAGGGGGCCCACATCGTGCTCGCCGCCCGCCGGGAGTCCCAGTTGCGGGACGCCGCGCGCGAGGTGGAAGCACTCGGCGTGCGGGCGCTCCCCATACGCTGCGACATCACCCGTGAGGAGGACGTGGCCAGTCTCGTGCGCGAGACGGAGGCCACGTTCGGCGGGCTGGACATCCTCGTCAACAACGCGGGGCTCGGTCTCTACGGCCCCGTCGAGGGCTTCAGCGAGGAGCAGCTCCGCCAGGTGTTCGAGATCAACTTCTTCGGCCTGGTGCGTGTCACCCGCGCCGCCCTGCCCCTGCTGCGCAAGCGCGCCCCGGGCTCGCAGGTGGTCAACGTCAGCTCCGTGCTGGGCCACCGGGGCCTGCCGCTGCTCGGTGGTTACGGCTCTTCCAAGGCCGCGGTGAACCTCCTCACCGAGTCCCTGCGCGCCGAGCTCTCCACCGAGGGCATCTCCGTGCTGCTCGTGTCCCCGGGCCTCACCGAGACCGGGTTCCGCGACTCCCGCCTCAACGCCGAGGGATGGAAGCAGGACGCCATCCCATTGAACGCGATGAGCTCCGAGGCCGTGGCCGCCGCCATGGTGCGCGCCAGCCGCCGCAAGCGCCGGGAGACCGTGCTCACCCTGCCCGGGCGCGTGATGGTGCTCGCCAACCGGTGGATGCCCGGCCTCTTCGACCGCGTGGCGCGCCGCATCGCGAATCCCGCGAAGACGCCATGAGCCCCCAGCGCAAGCGCAAGGAGCCCGCCACCGCGCCCCTCGTCGAGCCCGGACGCCGCGAGTCCCTGCGCTCCCGGCTGCTCGAGTGGTACGACCGGCAGAAGCGCGACCTGCCCTGGCGCCGCACGCGCGACCCGTACGCCATCTGGCTCAGCGAGGTGATGCTGCAGCAGACACAGGTGTCCACGGTGATTCCGTACTGGGAGCGCTTCCTCCAGCGCTTCCCCACGGTGGAGTCCCTCGCCGCCGCGCCACTGCCGGACGTGCTCGCCGCATGGCGGGGGCTCGGCTACTACTCGCGCGCGCGCAACCTGCACCGCGCCGCCCAGGAGGTGGTGGCCCGCTTCGGCGGCAGGCTTCCCTCCACCGCCGCCGAGCTGCTCACCCTCCCCGGCTTCGGCCGCTACACCTCGGGCGCCGTGGCCTCCATCGCCTTCGGAGAGCCCGCGCCGCTGGTGGATGGCAACGTGGCCCGCGTCCTCTCCCGCATCTTCGAAGTCGAGGGCGCTCCCGGCGACCGCGTCCGCGAGGCCCGGCTGTGGGCGCTCGCCACGGAGTTCGTCCACGGCGAGCGGCCCGGAGACTTCAACCAGGCCCTCATGGAGCACGGCGCCACCGTGTGCCGCCCGGAGAGCCCCCTGTGCCTGCTGTGCCCCGTGCGCGAGGAGTGCCTCGCGTACCGCCACGGCCGCGTGGACGAGCTGCCTCCCGCCCGGGTGCGAGCCGCACCCAAACGGATGACCCTGGCCGTGGCCGTCTGGGCCCACCAGGGCCGGTTGCTGCTCGCGCGACGCGCGGAGAAGGGCCTCTTCGGTGGTCTCTGGGAGCTGCCCGCCGCAGAGGTGGAAGACGATACGCCCGACACCAGCTCCGCCGCGAAGCTCGCCGAGGCACTCGGCGTGGACGTCGAGATGCGAGGCCACCTCGGTACCGTGCGCCGGCAGCTCACCCACCGTGCCCTCTCCCTGCGCCTGCTGCGCGTGACGGGACCGGCGCACCCCTCCCACGCTCCCGCCTTCCGTGAGCTGCGCTGGTGCACACCCGGCGAGGCCGCCTCGCTCGGGATGAGCACCGCCATGCACAAGGCCCTCGAGGCCGCCGTCGCCGCTGGCGTCCTCGAGGGCTGAGCGCACTACTCGAACGTCCCCGGCGCCGACAGGCTGACCCACCAGTTGTTGCGCAGGTTGAGGGCCCGCATCTCCAACGTCGCCTGGTTCCAGTCACCGATCAGCACGACGAGGTGCGGCCTGGCCACCACGCCGCCCTTCACCGCCTTCGCCGGACCGCCCTCCGCGGCCCGGATGCCGTAGTACATGAAGGCGTTGTTGGAGCTGTCGCGGCTGAGCGGCGCGAGGAAGGGGACGCCCGCGGCGGAGCCGGCGATCGTCGCGTACTTCGCCCCCTGGACGACACTCGTGAACGTGTCCCCCTTGGAACCATCGCTGGCGACGTCGAAGTAGCCGAAGTCGACCCCCCGAGAGGGCGCGTTCATGGAGGCATCCACGAACCGCACCCGGGCATCCATGACGTCCGCCGGAAAGCCATCCGGGATGACGGTCAACCGGGGCGCCACGTCACCCGTCTGGCCCTGCTTGCCGCTCATCACCACCAGATAGCGGCGCCCGGCTTCGAGCGGCCCGGTGGAGGCGGCATCCAGCACCACCGTGCCGTCATCGCCGTCCAGAGTCACCTTCAACGAATGGCCCGTGGCGGTGACCGGCAGCTCACCGATGGTCGGGTCGTAGCCGTAGTAGATCTCCGCCGCGACCTTGCGCTCTCCATTGAGCACCTGCAGGGGCACGGGGTCGTTCCCGTCGATGTCGGGCATGACCGCGTGGAAGAAGTAGAGGAGCGGATCCCTCTTCAGCCGGAGGACGTCGCGCTTCCCCGCGGGAACGAGCAGCAACGCGGCCTCGCCCTCGTCCGGGAGGGGACGCCGGTCATCTCCCGTCAGGATGGCGAACCAGCCGCCCGCCGAGGCCAGGGCCTGGCTCGGAAGGGAGAAGGACAGCCTGCCGCCCTGCGATGGCACGTAGCGATCCGGCGGGGGCGCGGAGACCACCAGCCGTTGCACGGACTTCGACAGGGATGCGCCCTGGGCCGAGTCGGCCGAGAAGGGGGCGAGCGTGACGAAGGGAGACTGCCCGTCCACCGCGAGCCGGCGCGTCTGGTCCGAGGTGACCGCCCGGCCCGCCGTGACGAAGCGCAGCCGGACCGAGTCCTTGTCCGCGGCGGCGAGCTCCTCCTCCTTCAGCACCAGGAGCCGGGGCTTGTCGAAGCGGTCGTCGCCCGAGGCATGAAGGAATCCAACGCCCACCAGCGTGACGCGGGAGTTCTCCTTCAGGGTGAGCGCCTCCGAGGTGGCCACGGGCGTGGCCGTGGCGGGGGCCTCCGTGTCGCGCACCTCGAACCGGATGCTCGTGCCCGCGACCACCGTGACGTAATCCGTCACGGCCTCATCCCCCGGCTCCACCGGCGCGGAGAACAGCTTCGTTCCGCCCTGGTACACGTTGACCTTGAAGGGCTTCCACGGTGCGTCCTCGCTGTCGCTGGGGTTGTCCTTCAACCCAAGGAAGGCGTTGACGAAACGCACGTGGGCCACGGGAGTCCCCGCATCCCCACCAGGATTGCCCGCGTCTGGATTTCCGGCATCCGGATTGCCCGCGTCTGGTTGGCCCGCGTCCACCGTGGGCTCGTCCGGCGGACTCTCGTCACACCCGGTGCCACCCACCAGGCACAGCCCCATCATCAATACCCATACACCCAACGCACGTCTCATCGAACATCCCCTCGTTTCCTGGCTCATCGCCTGTCGCACTCACTGCGCAGCGGGTAGATGCGTCCCTGGGACAGCTCGTCCCGCAGGTAGAAGTAGGCCATCACTCCCGCGTTGAACTGCGCGCGCTGGAGCCACTCCGCGGTCGCGGCGGTGTCCGTGCCCTCGCGGATGGCATCGGTCAACGGGTTGTCGAGCGTGCAGATCCGCGTCCACATGGTCGTGCCCCCGATGGCCAGGATGTTGCCGCCATTGGGCTCGGCGGAGCCGGTGCCGAACTTGCCCACGCGGATGAGATCGCACGCGCCGCGGGCCGCCCCGAGCATGTTGGCGCCCCAGCGCTCCCAGTCCTTGGGCTCGCTGGAGAAGTCGATGTCCACCTCGCCGTACTTCACCCACGCCTGCATGAAGGCCTCGGAGAACTTCACCGGCGTCCCTCCCGCGGCCATCCACGTCAGGTAGCGCGCGGCACCGTGCTCACCGAGCTCCGCGTCGAACATCTTGTAGTGGCCCTCGCCCGTGCTGGAGCGGCCGAACAGTCCGCTGACCAGGTTGGCCACGCGTGCCCCGTTGAGCGCGACCAGCGTCTTGGCGGCGCCACTCTGCCCGTCTCCCGCGCGCCCGTGACAGTTGGCGCAGATGCCCTGGAACACCGTCGCGCCAGGCGTGGACTCGTAGAGCTCTCCCCACGGCTGGATGGGCTCTCCCAGGTCATCCACCATCCAGCGCTCGATGGTGGCGGGCCGGGGCCGGGACTCGAAGTCACACCCGGGCTTGGGCCGCCAGAAGTTGGTCGGGAAGCGCTGGTGCGCCAGCTGCGCGTGCTGGCTCGTGATGGGGTAGCGCGTCAGGTACTCGAAGGGCCCGGAGCCGATGCTCGTCTTCCAGGCCGTGTTGCGCGGCTCGTAGGGGACCTTGTCCGTGAAGTCCTCGGCGATCCACCGCACGTCGGGAGGGTTCTGACAGGTGGCGCTCACGACGGCCTCCGCCTTCCGGATGCGCTCGCGCCGGGCGGCCTCCTTCTGCTCCGGGGTGGAGCCGTCCGCCGGCCAGTCCAGCGAGCCGATCCACCGGGCCACCAGCAAGGACAGGCGGCAATCGTTGCCAGGAACGTTGGCGGGCATGTGGATGTACTCCGCCGTCGTGTCCTGGGCGACGCGCTGGTAGAACGTGCTCGCGGGCGAGCGGCTCTTCAAATCCGCCTCGAAGTCGGACACCTGGGTGTTGACGTAGTACTTCAGCCCGTTGCTCTCCTTCAGGCGGGTGTCGAACTGGAACAGGATGCCGCCCGCGGAGAAGTCGAGGTGGGCGATCGCCGGGTTGCTCACCACGGCGAACCCCTTGGGGCTGTGGCACTGCGCGCAGTTGCCAACCATGTAGGCCTGCAGCTCGAGCTCCTCCTTGTTGCGCGGCTTGCGGTCGCCCGCGGAGGCCTCGAGCCTCGGCAGCTCCGCGCTCGAGTTGATGCCCTTGATGACGCCGTAGCGGATGAGCCGGTCCACCTGGGACAGCTCGTCCTCGAGGACGTCGACGTTCGGCTCCACCCCGCCCTCCCCGCGAGCGCGGCGGTTGACCTGCAACGGGGTGAAGCCGAGGACGAAGTTCTCCCCCTCGGAGCCGGTGTGGCAGTCGATGCAGCGGTGGCGGCCCGGGATGGCGTAGTTGCGCGTGGCGCCGGTGGCCTCGTCCGAGCGGTAGACGAGCACGCGGTCCGAGAAGCGTGAGCCATCGCGGTAGCGCATGTCATGCAGCTCCGCGACCGTCCCCGCCTCGTTCCAGACGTACGTCCCGAAGACCGCGTCCTGCCAGCGCGCCCGGGTGACGATGAGCCGCGTCTCGATGCGGCGGTAGCTCACCTTCCCCTGGGCATCCTTCACCGCCTTGAAGAAGGTCTTGTAGAAGCGGGTGTTGGGCGGAATGACGAACCTGCCGCTGGCGCGGTCGTACTCGATGGCCTTTCCGGCCGGCACGTGCACCAGGCGGAGCTTCTTCGCGTGGTCCGAGAAGAGCTGGTAGGTGGGCGCGAACGCGAAGGTGCCGTGCCGCGCCAGCTTCTCCGCGTCCAGGGTCATGATGTCGGTGTCGGTCTCGGAGAGGTAGCGCGGCAGCCCGGTCAGGCTGGCGAAGTACGCGTCCTTGTCCGGATCGCTCCCCAGGCCCTTCTCGGAGGGGATGCAGTTGCCGAGGTCCGTCATCGCCTCCGCGACGGCCGGAGTCACCTCGGTGACCTCGCCGAGGGACGTGTCCTCCGTCACGGTGAAGGTGCCCGTCGGCGTGCCCTGCTCGATCCAGGACGAGAGCGCCCTGCCCAGGGCCACCGCCTGCTTGAGCTGCTCGGCCGAGGCCAGCGGAGGCATCGCGCCCTGGGAGGCCTGCCAGGCCATTTGCGCCCCCACCGCCTTCAGGCTCGCGTGACTCGAGGTGTATTGGAATCCCCCCGTCGACGCGGGCGCCGCGTGGCAGGAGCCACACATCGCATCGACCCGTACGAGCAGGTTGTCGAAGGTCTCCTGGGAGGTCTCGCGCGTGGACGCCAGGCGCACGGGGAGCCGCTCGTTCGAGCGCGCCGGGACGCAGACCACGGCCTCCGGCTCCGGAGCGGGCGGCTCCTCCTTCTTGGGTTCACAACCAACGGCCAGCGAGACCAACACCATGCACAACGCCCGGCCCTGTCCAAGCCGAGCACGCGTCATCCACATTCCAGCTTCCTCCCCAGCAAATGCAAATGCCAACGCGCGCACGACGTACCGGGCCAGGGAAGCGGTCGCTCCCCCAGCCCGGCGCGCCGTCAGCGCGGATGTCTCAGGAATTCAGAGGCTCAGGTGCTCAGATGCCCTGGCACACGCCGGCCTTCTTGCCGTCGTTGTTCGGGCCACCGCACTTGAGCGGACCGGTGGTGTCGCAGGAGATGAAGCCCTGGCCGGTGAGGAGGTTCTGGAAGGACTGCTTGTTGTTGTAGATCCAGTTGTAGAGCGTCGCCTCCTTGGGGTCCTTGGCGAAGTTGACGTTCTCGTTCAGGAAGAGCTTGCGGGAGAGCGGGTAGGCGCTGGCGGGCGCGGAGATGAGCTTGCGGACGTTGGCGGCGGTGGGGGCGATGCCGTCCACGTTGAGGGCCTTGTTGGCGGTGCCCTGCTTCGCCGAGTCACCGGCATAGCCGATGGCGTTGGCGCTCAGGGTGGCGTCGGTGCTGGCGGTGATCTTCCCGATGCAGGTGGTGGCGCTGTCGCTGGCCGAGCACGGGGTCGGGTGGGCGGGGTCGGTGAAGAGGGCGGCGTTGGCACCGTCGACGACCACCTTCACGTCCGGGCAGAACGCGGTGCAGCCGACCAGCGACTTGAAGGTGTCCGTGGTGCCGGACACGTCATCGCGGCGGTACTTGACCCAGGTGGTGGCCGCGCAGTTCAGACCGTCACCGGCGGGACCACAGAAGAGCGCCTTCAGGTTGCTCTTGGTGATGTTGGTGGTGGCGTTGGAGGCGCTCACCCAGGCGTTCACCGCGTCGAGCGCGATGACGTTGCTCTGCTCGCCGGCACAGCAGGCGCCGGTGGAGGCGGAACCGTTCGCACAGGTGCCCGCCTTGAAGTCCCGCGACATGGGGGCGAGCGTCTGCTGGCGGCCCACGCAGCTGGTACCGGAACCGGCGCGCATGCAGCCCTCGCCCACGCCCGAGCCCAGACCCTGGATGGACAGGCCCGCGCTCGCGGCGGTGTTGGCGCCGATGAGGGCCGACTTCAGCGTGTCGGACCCGAACAGCTTGTTACCGTCGGTCAGCTCGGCCGCCACCTGCGCGGTCTCCACCGACTCCAGCTCCTGACCGCCACAACCCATCGCCCACACCGACACCATGGCCGCGGACATCACCCAGCTCATCTTCTTCATGAGGTGTTCCTCTCAATGGCAATTGTTTGCTGGCGCTGCGTTCCACCCGGTCACTGCCAGGCGAAATTCAAGGCCCCACGCTCACGGGGCGGGGCATCGACGCGCGGCAAGGTGCATCAAAAGCCCGGACGATGGGTGCTCCAAGATCGTCAAATCCAGGCCAGCGGCAGGTCACATCCGGGCGTTTGATAAAGGAATGTGTCTGGAGTGACACGAGAGAGATTCCGGCGGAAGATTCCAGGGCGCCAGGAGCCATTGTCTGTGTTTGACACAATCGTGTCTTGTCCCCGCGTGTCGGCCAACGGACAGGACCCGGGCCGTCATGTCGACACCCGGACGCAGGTGCGCGGGTCCAATTTCCCTCGACCCGGGCTCGTGCCGATGCTTCGGGCAGCAGTCTTCACCACACGGAGGAGCCCCCTGATGGCACGCACCCAGTCCAGGACGAACCACACTTCGTCCCAGCAGACGCCGGAGTCCTCTACGCGCAATGGCGCGGCCTCGCGCAACAGCCCCACCCAGGAGCAGATCGCCCGCCGCGCCTATGAGCTCTTCCTCTCGCGCGGCGCTCAGCACGGCCGCCACGAGGATGATTGGCTCCAGGCCGAGCGCGAGCTGAAGCTCGGGCGCTGAGACGAGGAGTCAGCTCGCGAACGGTGGCCGGAGCGAAGGCAGCTCGGCCACCAACGCCTCCCGCAGCTTGCGCTGCGCCACCTTGAGCTGCTCGAGGACGCGCTCGGCGTCCACCACCGTACGCATGGCCAGGCCGCACGCCGGTGTCAGCAACACCTGCGAGCCCACCCGTGGGAACGAGTGTCCAGAAGGCAGCGCCGCCTTGAGCGACACCTCCACCGCGTCCACCAGCTCCCCCACCTGATACGTGGACGTCAGGTCCGTGGGGATGATGCCCAGGCTCAGCGTCGCCCCCGACTCCAGGAAGCGCGCGAACGCCCCCGACTCCTCCAGCACCGCGTCCAGCGACAACCGGACATCCAGGGACAGCACGTCCAACCCCGCGTCCAGCAGGCTTGCCCAGTGCGTGTTGCCGCAGCAGTGCACGCCCACCAGCGCGCCCTCCCGCTGCAGCGCCACCACCAGCAGCCGCAGCTCCTGCATGGCCAGCAGGTGCCGGGGGTTGGCGCGCTCGAAGGCGAACAGGCCCGGCTCGTCCAGGAAGAAGAGGGGCGTCGTCCCCGCCCGACGCAGCGCCTTCACCATCGCCAGCGAGCGCGCCAGCACCAGCCGGAAGATGGCCTCGTCCAGCCCTGGCACGTCCAGCGTCGCCTGGCCCTCGCTCGTCCGCGCCACCGAGCGCACCGTGAAGGGCCCCGCCATCTGCGCCTTGGCGAAGGCCAGCTTCCGGTTCTCCACCTCCCAGAGGAAGGGCCGCCACGCCCGGCAGCCATCCAATGAGGGCTCGAAGGACTCCAGCGTCCCCGAGGACAGCGCCGTCTCCAGCCGCGTCTCGAGCTCCGCGCGCCCCGCCGCCCAGGCGCTCAGGTCCACCGTGCACATGCCCTCGTCGTCCCACCGCAAGCCGGGCAACCCCTCGAGCGCCTGCGGAATCATGAACTCCGAGGGCCGGCCCACGGGCAACTGGGGCAGGAAGGGAATGTCCAGCGCGAGCGCGGCCTGGAGGCCCAGCTCGAGCTGCGTATGCGGAAGGCTCCCGATGCCCGTGGTGGCACAGGTGGGCAGGAGCTGGATGGCCCGGCGGATGTTCGGCGCGCTCATGCCCCCAGTGTACTTCAGGAAGCCCGCGCCACCTTCGCTCCCGTCTCCAACGCGGCGCGTCCAGCTCCGTCGAGCCACTTCTCCACCGTGGCGATGAACTCGTCCGGAATCTCCATCATCGGCGTGTGGCCGATGCCGGCGTACTCCACGTACGTCCAGTCCGGCCGCACCCGGGCCAGCTCTCGCGAGTTGGCCACCGGCACCAGCCGGTCCTCCGAGCCCTGGACGAGCAGCGTGGGCACCCGAATCCCCCGCTCCATCGCGCGGAACGACTTCTTGCGCAGCAGCAGGAACACCAGCGAGCGCGCCGCCTGCACGAAGGCCTCGTTGGCCCAGGGCATCCGCTCGTGCCGCTCGCGCGCCGCCTCCAGGTGCGCCCGCACCACCTCCGGCGGGAAGCGGTCCAGGTCCCGGCAGCACAGCTTGAGCATGCCCCGCGCCGTCTTCTCGGGCCCCAGGCGATCCGCGCGCCGCTTCACGAAGAACTCGCCCACGCCCGGAATCGCGTAGAGGGCGAACAGGGCGAAGACCTCCCGCTCCATCCGGGTGTCCTCGGCGCTCGGCTGCGCGGGGTTCACCAGCACCAGGCCGGACACCCGCTGGGGGTTGCGCGCCGTCTGCATCACCGAGATGGCCCCGCCCATGGAGTTGCCCATCAGGAGGACCGGCTCGGAGGGGGAGATCGCCTGGATGAAGCGATCCAACAGCGCCTGGTTGGCGTGCACACTCGCCGAGCGCCCATCGAGCGGCGTCAGTCCGAAACCCGTCAGATCCAACGCCACCACCCGCGCGCGCCGGGCCAGCTTCTCCCCCACCATCATCCAGTTGTGGTGCGAGCCGCCCAGCCCGTGGACGAGCACCATCGTCGGCCCGGAGCCGCCGTAGTCCATGTAGTGAACGGGTCCACCGAGGTCGAGCGTGCGAGAAATCATGGCCCCTTCCCTATCATTTCTCGGAAAGGCATGCCGCTCACCAGGTCACGTCGAGGTCGAAGTCCCGCCCGGCACGCATCGACACCGTGACGGAGGGGACGACGCCGGTGCGGCGCAGACCGGACTCGATGAGACCCGCCATGAGGTCGGGCTTGGCATCCGGATCGTTCCGGAAGCAGACACGGTGGTGGTGCCAGCCGAGCTGGGTCACCCTCACGTCGTAGCGGAAGGTATCGAGCGCGATGAGGCTGGGGATGCGAGAGACGAGGCGCTCCGGGCCCAGCATGGGCAGGCCCATATCCACCACCTTGCCCATCCAGGTCTTCAGGAACCCCTCGCCGAGCTGGCGGCCCAGCTCGCGGTACGCGGCCTCGCGGGTCAACCCGGGGTAGCAGTGGTGCCAGGCCAGCTCGAGCGCCTCGTTCCAGACCTCGATGGGGTAGATGGCCTTGGGCTTGCTCACGTCGAAGCCGCAAGCACGCAGCGCGTCCGCGAAGGCCCCGCTCGCACGGAGCGAGTGGATGAAGAGGCCTTCGAAGAAACTGCCCTGTGTGGCACGACCGGAAGGAGAGCCCTGCATGATGCGCGTGGGGACTGTACCGGAAGTCGGCTAGCGTCGCGCGCACGTATGCTCGAGCTTCCACCCCTGCCGCCCTCTCTCGACCGCTGGCGCGAGCGCATCGAGTCCGCCGTCGCGCCCTGCATCCTCTTCACCGCCCGGGACATGGAAGACTCGGACATCCCCGGATGTCGCTACGGTGGACATCCGCTCGTCCCCGAGGGCACCGCGTGGCCCCACTCGCCGAGCGGCCCGCTGCACTTCGTGGGACAGCTCGACTTCGCCGAGCTGGCCGCGTGCCGGGGCGAGGCCCTGCCGGACCTGCCTCGTGATGGGGTGCTCGCTCTCTTCTACGACGTGCAGGAGCAGCACTGGGGGTATGACCCGAAGGACAGCGCCTTCTGGAAGCTCGTCTGGACGCCGCGAAGCGAGGAGGCGGTACCGCTCGCGCCCCCGGCGGAGCTGGTGGACGCGGGCCTGGCCTTCGACCTCCCCCTGCGGCTGACGCCCCGGCTCGGCATGTCCCTGCCGGACGCCTGGGACCGCGCGGGGGGCATGATCGCGCAGGACTGGGGCGAGGCCGAGGCCGATGATTACGCGGTGCTGCGCGAGCGGCTCACGGGCGGCGAGCACACGCACCAGGTGGGCGGCCATCCCTGGTGGGTGCAGAACGACGCGCGCCTGGAGGCACAGCTCGTCTCACATGGGCTGTATTGCGGCGACTCGCGAGGATACGACTCGCCCCAGGCGCGCAGGCTGATGCCCGGTGCCTCCGAGTGGAACCTGCTGTGGCAGATCGGCTCGGACGACCAGACGGGCTTCACGTGGGGCGACTACGGCAGCCTGTATCTGCTCATCCGCGCTCAGGACCTGCGCGCCCGCCGCTTCGACAAGGCGTGGCTCGGGCTTCAGTGCCGTTGAGAATCGGGTTGCGCATGCTCCCTCTCCCCCTGGGAGAGGGCGGGGGGTGAGGGTAGACCCCGGGCGAAGACCCTCACCCTAGCCCTCTCCCAGAGGGAGAGGGGACATCCACGGGAACCTCTCAGGTGACCGAGAAGTAGCTCGCCTGCGGGTGGTGGAAGACGAGCGCGGACACACTGGCCTCCGGCTCCATCATGCACCCGTCCGTGAGCTGCACGCCGATCTCCTCCGGCCTCAGCGCCTGGAACAACAGCGTCTGGTCCTCCAGCCTCGGGCACGCCGGGTAGCCGAACGAGTAGCGCTTGCCCTGGTACTCCGCGCGGAAGCGCTCCAGCATCGTCATGTCCGGCTTGTCCGGGAAGCCCCACATGCTGCGCAGCTGCGTGTGCAGCATCTCCGCGTACGCCTCGGCCGTCTCCAGCGCGAGCGCCTGCACCGCGTGCATCTTCAGGAACTCGCCCTTCGCCTTGTACTCCTCGCTCAGCTCGCGAATCCCCTGCCCCGCCGTCACCACGAACATGGCCAGGTTGTCCCGCGGCTCCCCGCCCTCCAGCGGCCTCACGAAGTCCGCCAGGCACAGCCCGCCCTGCTTCTCCTGCCGGGGGAACTCGAACACCACGCGCGGCTCACCCGTCTGCCCGTCGAACAGGGAGATGCGGTTGCCGTCGCTGGCCGCCTTGAAGAACTGGAACACGGCCTTGGCCTGCATCCGCCCGTCGCGCAGCGAGCCCTTGATCAGCTCCACCTGCTCCTTCAGCGCGAGCGCCTTGCGGCCCTCCTCCGTCTTCGCCAGCTCCGCCTCGGCCGCCGTGCCCAGCGCGCGCGACGCCGTGCGCAGCCCCAGGTGCCGTCCGTACAGCATCACCGGGTTGATGAAGCGCCAGATGGTGTCCAGCGGCGTGTTCGTCAGCACGTGCCGCACGTAGTCCGGCGCCGGAGGCACCTGCTCCAGGATGGAGATCTCCGGGCTGCGCGCCGCCACCACTGGGGCGCTCGGCTTGGGCCGATCCTTGTCCTGCTGGGACAGCTTCGTCCGGCGCTCGGCCAGCTCGCCCTTCAGCTTCTCGTGCGCCGCCGGATCCACGATCTGCTTGGCCAGCTCCAGGCCGCTCATCGCGTCCTGAGCGTAGGCCACCGTGCCACCGCCGTAGGCCGGCGCGATGTTCCTGTCCACGAAGTTGCGGCTCAGCGCGGCGCCGCCCACCAGGATGGGCACGGCCACGCCCTGGCGCTTCAGATCCTCCGCCGTGGCCACCATCTGGTGCGCGCTCTTCACCAGCAGACCGCTCAGGCCGACGATGTCCGGGTTGTGCTCACGCACCGCCTTCACCAGCTGCTCGGGCGGCACCTTGATGCCCAGGTTCACCACGTGGAAGCCGTTGTTGGCGAGGATGATCTCCACCAGGTTCTTCCCGATGTCGTGCACGTCTCCCTTCACCGTGGCGAGCACGATCTTCCCGCGCGAAGCCGCCTGGGCCTTGCTCATCCTCGGCTCCAGGTAGCTCACCGCCGCCTTCATCGCCTCGGCGCTCTGGAGCACCTCGGCCACGATGAGCTCGTTGGCACCGAAGAGCCGGCCCACCTCGTCCATGCCCTTCATCAGCGGGCCGTTGATGATCTCCAGCGGCGCGTACTTCTCCAGCGCCAGGTCCAGGTCCGCCTGGAGGCCATCGCGGCTGCCCTCGATGATGTAGCGCTGCAACCGCTCCTCGAGCGGCAGCGTGCTCACGTCCGCCTTCTTCGGCTTGCGCTCGCGGAAGTGCGCGGCGAAGGGCGTCACCGGGTCTCCTCCCCGGTTGTAGAGCAGATCCTCGGACAGCTGGCGCTCCTCGGCGGGCAGCGACGGGTAGCGCTCCAGCTTCTCCGAGTTGACGAGCGCCATGTCCAGGCCCGCCTGGACGCAGTGGTAGAGGAACACCGAGTTGAGCACCTCGCGGCCCGCGGTGGGCAGGCCGAAGGACACGTTGGAGATGCCCAGCACCGTCTTGCACTGGGGGAAGCGCTGCTTGATGAGCCGCACGCCCTCGATGGTCTCCACCGCGCTGCCCGTGTACTGCACGTCACCCGAGGCGCACGGGAAGACGAGCGGATCGAAATACAGGTCCTCCGCCTTCATCCCGTACTTGCGGGTGAGCAGCTCGAAGGAGCGCTCGGCCACCTCCAGCTTGCGCTGGCGCGTGACGGCCATGCCCTTCTCGTCGATGCAGCCCACCACCAGCGCCGCGCCGTACTGGCGCGCCAGCGGCACCACCTTCTCGAAGCGCTCCTCGCCGTCCTCCAGGTTCACCGAGTTGATGATGGCCTTGCCCTGCGAGTACGTGAGCGACATCGCGATGACGCGCTCGTCCGTGGAGTCGATCATCAAGGGCACGCGCACCTTCTTGACGACCACCTCCAGGAACTGGCGCATGTCCTCGAGCTCGTCCCGGTCCGGGTTGGCCAGACACACGTCGATGACCTGTGCGCCACGCTTCACCTGGGCGCGAGCGATCTCCGAGGCATCCTCGAGCTGCCCCGCGATGATGAGCTCCTTGAACTTCTTGCTGCCGATGACGTTGGTGCGCTCGCCGACGATGACGGGGCGCTCCTCGTCACGCACCTCCAGGAAGTCCACGCCGGACAGGGTGGAGCGCGACGGTGGCACGTTGCGGCGCGGCACCAGGCCCTTCACCGCCTGGGCGATGGCGCTCACGTGACCGGTGTGCGTGCCACAACAGCCACCCACCACGTTGAGCCAGCCCTGCTCACAGAAGCGGCGCAGCGAGCGCGCCAGCATCTCCGGCGTCTCCAGGTAGTGCCCGTTCTCGTCCGGCAGACCCGCGTTGGGCACGCACGACACCGCGAAGGGGCTCATCGCCGCCAGCGAGCGGATGTGGTCCGTCATGAACTCGGGGCCCGTGGCGCAGTTGAGGCCCAGGTAGAGCAGCTCCACGTGCTCCAGCGAGGCCGCCAGCGCCTCCACGGACTGGCCCGCCAGCATGGTGCCCATGGGCTCGATGGTGCCGGACACCGCCACCGGCAGCTTCCACCCCAGCTTGCGGAAGGCCCGCTCGCACCCGAGCAGCGCCGCCTTCACGTTGCGCGTGTCCTGGCACGTCTCGATGAGCAGGTAGTCCGAGCCGCCCAGCGCGAGCCCCTCCGCCTGCGCGGCGAAGTTGTCCACCAGCTCCTCGAAAGTCACGCCGCCCGTCACGCTGATGGCCTTGGTGGTGGGACCGATGGAACCGGCCACCCAGCGCATCCGCCCATCCTTCGCCTCGGCGGCCTCGGCGGCGTTGCGTGCCAGCTTCGACGAGGCGATGTTGATCTCCATCGCCTTGTGCGACAGGCCGAACTCGGCCAGCACCAGCGGCGTGCCGCCGAAGCTGTCCGTCTCCGTCACGTCCGCGCCCGCGGCGAAGTAGGCCGCGTGGATGCTCTCGATGACGTCCGGGCGCGTGAGCACGAGGTACTCGTTGCAGCCCTCGTACTCGGGCCCGCCGAAGTCCGCGGCCTTGAGGTTCTTCGCCTGCAGCTGCGTGCCCATGGCGCCATCCAGCACCAGCACGCGCTCGCGCATGGCGGCGCGCAGGGCCTCCACGCGGCGGCCGTTCTCACCCGGGGGTGGAGGAAGAGGGGCGGGAAGATGGCTGCTCATCGCTGTTTGACTCCCGTGAGGAGGAAGACGCGGAAGGGGCTCGCCCCCTCGCGTGCATGCGTTTCGCGCGTGAGGGCACCAAAACCCACCTCGCGCAGTGAAGCCTCGAGCGTCTCCGGCGCGAAGCCGAGGTGCCGGTGGCCCAACCGCTCCACCACCCACCGCTCGTCGTGGGGCATCAACTCCAGCACCACCATCTTGCCCCCCGGCTTGAGGATGCGGGCGGCCTCGGCCAGCACCGCCGGTGGGGATTCCACGTGGTGGAGGCTCTGGGAGATGACGACCAGGTCGCGCTCGCCCGCCGGCAGGGACAGCCGGTGCAGGTCCTCGCGCAGGAAGGAGATGTTGGAGAGGCCCTCGCGCGAGGCGCGCTCGCGGGCCTGCGTCAGCGCGGCCTCGCTCTGGTCGATGGCCCACACGCGCGAGGCCCAGCGCGCCATGGACACCGAGAGCAGGCCCGTGCCGCACCCGAAGTCCGCCACGTCCAGCGCCGGCAGCAGCGAGGCGAGGGCTCCGGCCCAGAGGAACCAGGACTGCCCCGGCTCCAGCAGCCGCTCGTTGAGGGCCTGCCGGTCCGCGCGCATCCGCAGCAGGTCCTCCAGCCGCGCCAGGTCGCCCTCCTCGTCCTCCGCCTCGCGGGCCAGGCGGATGAGCGGCCAGCGCGCATCCACCGGCCCCAGCGCCAGCGAGTAGTAGGTGAAGCCGGCCTGCCGCTCCTCGCGGATGAGCCCCAGTCCCTTGAGCTTGCCCAGGTGGTGCGACACCGAGGACTGCGCCACCCCCACCAGGGACACCAGCTCCGACACGTTCAGCGGCGCCCGCGCCACCAGGCGCAGGATTCGCAGTCGCGTCGGGTCTCCCAGGGCCCGGAAGGATTGGGACAGTTCCTCCATATCGGTGAATCTACATACGTCGATGCGGCCCGAAAGGCCAGGGAAGACCGCCGGGCCGACGCGGCGCGTTGCCATGTGGGGAAGGGTCGTCTAGAGACAGGGCATGCCCGCTCCCACCCTGCACCAGCTCCTCGAAGGCAAACGTTTCGGACTCGTTCTCTCAGCCGGGTACTTCGGCTTCTACGGACACGCCGGCTTCCTCAAGGGGCTGGCGGGCGCGGGGCTGAGACCGGCGGCGTACGCGGGCACGAGTGCGGGTGGGCTGATCGCCGCCTATGCGGCCGCGGGAGCGAGCGTGCACGCGATCGAGGAGCTGGTGCTCAAGCAGACGCGGCAGGCGTTCTGGGATCCGGACCCCATCGGGGCGGTGCTCAATGGCCTGCCCTCCGAGGGCCACGGCGCCACGGGCCTGCTCAAGGGTGAGCGCTTCCGCCGGTTGCTGGAGGAGACGCTGCCGGTGCACAGCTTCGAGGAGCTGCCCTACCCGCTGCTGCTGGCGAGCGCCAACCTGACGCAGGGCACGCACGAGGTCTTCACCTCGGGCGAGTTGGCGCCGCGGGTGCACGCCACGTGCGCCTACCCGGGCCTGTTCCGCGCGGTGCGGCTGGGGAGGGACCTGTATTGGGACGGAGGACTGGTGGACAAGGCGCCCGCGCTGTCGATGCGGGAGAGCGCGTTCGGCAAGGACCTGGACGCCATCCTCGTGCACTTCCTGCCGAGCCGCACGCGCACGATATTGGGCGGGCCCATGGCGTACGCGCAGGGCATCGCGGCGGGCTCGGCGGCGCTGCGGCACGATCACTTCCGGCTGCAGCTCGCGCTGTTGAAGGAGCGCGGCTTCCCCGTCCATGTGGTGGTGTCCAACCTGCCGCCGGTGTCCCCGACACAGATGGAGCGCGGCTTCGATGCGCTGCACCAGGCGAAGTTGAGCGCCGAGCGCGCCCTGGCCCGGCCTCCCGTGCCCTTCGAGCAGGCGTGAGCTAACCGGCGGAGCGCACCAGGCAGGACTGCTGGAGCTTCAAGTGCTCGCGAACGCGCCGGGCGTGGAACGACATCCCTTCCGCATCGAGCCGCTCGGCCGCCCAGCCCGCGGCCTCGTGCATCTCGGAGGCGACGAAGTACGGCACCGGCAGCGGCTTGACGTGCAGGAAGGCCCTCATCGCCAGAAGCAGGAAGGGCGAGGGGAAGATGAAGGCGCTGCCGATCGTCAGCGCTCGAAGGGACGACTCGTAGGTCTCGAGCCAGCTGATCTGCTGCTTGCGCCTGTGGGGCGACGCCATGCCGTGAACGAGCGTCGCATCCAGGATACAGACATGCCGCTCACCCCTCCGGAGATAGAACTCCGCCCCGCGGAGGAACTCCTCGGACTGCTCAGCACAGAGTTCCCCCGAGAAACGAATGATGAGCAACGGCCACAAGGACTCATCGAAGAAGACACCGGGGGAAGACTGTCGTTGCATGGCGCGGGACACTAACGGAACTCCGAGTGGACATTCATCCAGAGCCACGCGCTCGCGCCTTCTTGGAATCCGAGGCGTCAGCGCCCGTAACGCCGGTGGTCCACCATCAGACAACGGTCCTGCACCACCTTGATTCCCGCCCGTGCCAGCTTTTCGGCCGCGGCGTCGTTGCGGATGCCCGACTGGAACCACACCGCCTTCGGCTTCTTGGCGAGGATGTCATCCACGTGCTGGTCGATGTCCTGCGGCCGCCGGAACACGTCCACCAGGTCGAGGTCCCCGGGGATGTCCACCAACCGCCGGAACACCGGCTTGCCGAGGATGTGCGTCACCTCCGGGTAGTAGACGGGCACCGGCACCACGTCCACGCCCGCCTGGGACAGGTATTCCGGCACGTAGTAGGCCGGCTGCCCCGACTGCTGCTCCGTCTTGATGCCGAGCACCGCCACCCGCTTGCTGCCCTGCACCACCGCGCGGATGCCCGCCTCGTCCTCGATGAGGTTCTCCACGTAGCTCATCACTGCTCCTCCTCGGGCGCCCGCGGCGACTCCAGTGCCGACCGTGTCGCCCACGTCCAGGTATCACCGTCCAACGGCGCCCGTAGAGTGAACTCGCGTTTCACCGGCAGGAAGCGGCCCCTTCCGAGCAACTGTTCTCCCTCGCACTGAACCCCGGGTGTCAGCGTGGGGTTTCCCGCCAGCCGCAACGTGTCCTGGACATCCGGGGGCGCGGTGTCGCCCGGCGCATCCAGGCAGCGCAGCGAGAACACCCACGCCTCGCCGTACTCAGTGAGCAGCGTCCCGGCCACGGTGCGCTCCAGCAGGTACGTCACCTCGCGTCCGCCCAACGACACCGTGCCCACCGCGTAGGAGCGCTGTCCCAGCTCCAGGCCCCTGCCGTAGAGACCGCCGTACTTCACCTGCCACTCGTTGCGCGTACTCGCCTCCAGCGTCTCCGGGGAGAAGAAGCGTTCCAGGGGCGTGACGTCCACCCCGGCCGGTGCAACGTCCTTCAGTGCCACCAGCGCGGCCTCCGGCTCGACCACCTGCACATAGGTGCCATCCGCCGCGAGCCGCACGCGCAGGGTGAAGCGCGTGAGGACGTCGTCGACCAGCGTGTCCACCGGAGTTCCATCCTGGGAGTAGCCCGCCCGCGTCACACGCTGGGTGAGGAGCCAACCGTCCCTTTCGGGAGTGAAGCTCGTGACGGTGGTCATCTCCGCGTCCCGCGTACCTGACGCGCCGCCGCGCACCGTGCTCTTCACCGTCTCGGTGAGGGCCGAGTCCACGGAAGGCTGGAACTCGAGTCGTGAAGGGGGTGACGAAGTCGGCTCGGGTACCAGCGAGGGAACGTTGCGCTTGCACGCGGCGGTCACGACCACGAGGAACAGAAGGGAGCACGAACGAAGGGTGCACATGACGGCCGCGAACGCTGTCAGAAAGCCCCGCGGAAGTCGCGGCTCGGGGCCACCTCATCCACGAAGTCGGCTCATCCGGGATGACGGCGGAAGTGGTTTTGCGCTTGCCCCGGCGGGAGAGCCTCCCCTACCCTGACCGCCTGCCCGTGTGAGGACTCGCGTGCGTCCTGGTCCCTGGATCCTCCTTCCGTGGTTCCTGCTCTCCGTCCCGGCTATCGCTCAGGAACACCCTGCTGGGCAGATGTTCCAGCGGCGTACACTCGTGGTCCCCGCCCGGCCGGGCGAGGTGCCTCCCGTGGAGTTGCACGTGGCGGCGGACGTGGCCACCCTCGTGCGGTTCGAAGCGCCGCTGAAGCCCGGGGCCCCGAAGCTCCCGGAGCACGAGGAGCGCATCCAGCTCGGTCCGACGAGCGATGACTCGATGGTCATCCTCCTCACCAGGCCCCTGGCCGATGGCGAGCGGGTGACGCTCACCCTGGACGCCGGACCCGGCGCCGCCCCCCTCCGCTTCGTGCTCGTCACCCGGCACGACGTGGTGGATGCGAGGGTGCGAGTAGTGCACGCCTGGGGCTCCACCGACGAGGACGGCGCGGAGTACATGGCCCGGAGCCTCCTCGGCGCACCGGACGCCCGCGCCACTCTCGACGTCCCCCAGGAAGCAGTGAAGTACAACACACAGGACTCACGTGGGCGGGTCCAATCCGTGCTCTGGCTGGACCGGCGCTTCTTCGTCACCGTGATCGTGCGAAGCAGCAAGCAAGGCACCCCACCCTGGAAGCTGGTGCAAGCACGGCTGCGGGCGACGCTCGCGGACGGTGTCCTGCTGGAGTGGCCCGCCCACCTGCTCTCGGGAGCGGCAAGTTCGATACGCCAGCAACATGTCCTTACCAGCCGGCTTCCGGAAGGAGCCTCACGACTGGAGCTGGCGCTGGATGGAGAGGACTCGCCCGGAGTCTTCCGGCCGCTCTCCCTGGGAGAGGGACCGGTGCGCCCATGAGCCCGCCCCTGCACCCCAACCAACTGCGCGCGGGGGACATGGTGCGGGACTTCCGCATCGTGCGCCGACTGGGCGTCGGCGGCTTCTCCTTCGTCTATCTGATGGAGCGCGCGGGCAGCAGCTACTCATTGAAGATGGCGGCCCGGCCCGTCTCCGCCGAGGACGAGGACCAGGTGGATGCCTGGATGCGCCGCGAGGTGGCCTCGCTGGAGCACCTGGAGCACCCGAACCTGCTGCCCGTGCTCGAATGGGGTCGGTGGCCCGACCCTGAAACAGGCTACGCCTGGTTCGTCACTCCGTATGTCTCCGCGAGCACCTTCCACGAATGGCGCTGGAGCGAGCGTGCTTCCCTTCACCGCTCCATGAGAGTGCTGTGTGAGGCATTGAAGCCCCTGGAAGTAATGCACGAGCGCGGCATGTGTCACCGGGACCTCAAAGCCGACAACCTGCTGGTGCGAAAGGGCGATGACAAACCCTTCCTCATCGACCTCGGGTCGGTACACCTGCCGTGTGCCCGCACTCTGACGGACGGACTGGCACCGGGTACGCTGCATTGCCAGCCACCCGAGGTCATCTCATTCCTGGTGTCCGAGGCCATGCACAAGGGCTCACGGCTGAAGGCCCAGTCCAGTGCCGACTTGTATGCCCTTGGCGTGCTGCTGTACGAAACACTCACCAACTGCCGTCCCTTCAGCACCCGGCTGTCACTGGAGCAACTGCTGGTGGCCATCGCCACGGTGTCGCCCCCGGAGCCCGGGCAGCTCGTGCCCGACGCTCCCGCCTCCCTGTCCGCGCTGACCCTGCGGCTGCTGGCCAAGGAGCCGGGACAGCGCCCCCCGAGCGCCCGCGCCGTACGCGAGGAGTTGGAGCTGTTGCTTCGGGAAGAAGGACATACCGCCCCCTGGCAGGCCCCAGCGAAACGGCCCTCCGAGTGCTCACGGCTGCGGGAGTCGTTCCCAGATGTGGACGTAATGGAGGAGGTACGAGAGGCCCCGTCGGCTCCAGAGGAAACTCCCGCCGGGCGCACGCAGCGGGCTGGAACACGATGGTCGCGGTGGCTCATCGCGCTGGCCCTCGGACTGGGACTGCTCGGGTTAGGGTGGACACTCCTCCGCGTGACAATGGCCCCTCCCCGGGAGGACGGCTCACGCGCGGAGTCCACCGCGCCAGCCACTCTGGTGCCCCCCGAGAAAGGAACCCAGTCCGTGCCATCCGCCTCCCCTCCCGACACCACCCTCAGAGATTCCACCGAGTCGGTGCAGGCGCCCTCGCGCTTGTGCGCACTGCTCACCAGCCTGCTGGGGGCGGCCGCCGCGCAACTCGCCGGATGCGCCACCACACCCATGCGGCCAGATCCCATCGGGTACCTCGCCAATTGCTCCCCCGAGGCCCGCGCCACCCCCGTCACGCTGGGCATCAAGCCGGATGAGCAGGGCTCCTTCCTGAAGACCGGCACCCCGGCCTCGGACAGATCCATTGAGGACGGAGGCTCCCTCAACCTCAAGCCCGGTCCCGTCACCGCTGACATGCTCGTGGTGATGAAGGGCCAGGAGCTGTACCTGAAAATCACAGGTGAGGCGGTGACGACCCCCAACCGTGTCTACATCCAGTTCGACCGCCTCTACCTGCCGGATGGCACCTCGATGCCCATCTGCGGTGTGGCCGTGGATGACCTGCACCAGTACGGCATCCCAACCTACGCGAAGTTGCCCATCGAGGGCGGCAAGGTGGACCCGGCGAAGGTGGACAAGAGCCCCGGCAACGTGGTGCTCAATGACCCGGCCTTCGAAACGGTGTTGCAGGGGCCCAAGGGCTACTACGTCCCCCGCATCAACATGGCTCCTCCGGACTGGCGCTGAGCCGTTCCTCGCGAGACGGGTGAGACAGCGGAGCTCCGTGCGCCGCGTGTCTCCAGGAGGAAGACCGGGCGCCGGGCACGCACCTCATTTGCCGAGGTCGAACATGCACAACCCCGGGTGGTCCTCCCGCGCCCCCACGCACTCCTCCATCGGCCCACAGGAGCCTGACGCATTCGAGTTACATCGTTGGATGCAGCGACCACTCATACACGAGAAGCCCTCGGGGCACGGTCGCTCCTGCATGTCGCAGGAAAGCATGCACCTCATCCATACCTCATTTCGTGACTCCCGAGCCGCGACATAGCAGACCTGCTCCTCCGGGCAGGGATTGAGCTGGCAATCCAGTCCATGCACCCGCGCGCAAATCGATACTCCATGCTCCAGTGCCACGCATCGCTGCCCATCGGGGCACGAGCGCCCTTCGCACGTCGGCAGGCACACGGGGCCCCTTCACATCCCCGGCATGACAGTAGAAGCCCTCCGGGCAACTCCGAGGCTCCTGGGGCTGGCAGGGGCGGCGACATTCCTTGTGGGTACACACACCAGGTCCGGCGCACACGCCATGTCCCGTTTGACGGGCAGTTCCATACAAAACGCCCCTTCTGGCGCCATGCCAGAGGCCCCACACATGCGGACTACGCGATCACCTGCTGCGATTGAATGACAGGAGAGTCCCTCGCGACAGTCCACGTCTGTCTCACAAGTGCTCGCCACGCAGGCGTTCTTCAACATGAACTGGCCGCGCAGACAGACGAGTGGAGCATCGCAATCCTCGTTTCTCTGGCAGGACCGCTCGAAGGTGAGCAACCGTCTCGTCTCGTCTGGCGGGAGTATTGGAACAACCCTGCTACCATTCTCGCGCGCTTCGGACACACTCAGGCCGCCTGACAGCAACCTGCTCGAAGCCCAAATCAGAGGGACCGGCAACAGAAACGCCATCAGGATGGCAAGGCGAGCACGCCACTTCATCGCCAGCCTCTACTTTTCATCTCCTCCTGACACGCATCCATGCACAAGTCGTAATGGGAGGATCCACACGCCTCCCAGATGTCCTCCCCGCACACGCGTGTCATCAATCCGGCCCCCCGAGACCTCGGAGGCCCGAGTGTACAGGCCGGGCCGTGGGGACTCCATCGCGCGCCGGAAAACCAAGCGCCCGCGAGTACCGGCCCTCCCTGGCCGGCGCCCGCGAGCGCCTCATTGCTCAGCTGTTGCTCAGTTCCTCGCCACTACGGATGCCGCGAGTTCCCGTCGGGGGCGTTCTCCACCAGGTCGCGGCCGATGTTGCGCCGGTCCCTGTCCACCCCGTCATCGTCCCGCAGCCCCCCGCTCGCGAAACGCCGCGCCGCCTCCGCCAGGTCGCGCATCACGTCTTCCCGGGACTGGTACTCTTCCCGCGGCAACGACTTGAGGACGTTGATGATGTCCACGTACGCGCCGTTGTCCGCCGCGGCCGAGACGAGCTGCTCTCGCGTGGCCGGGTAGTCCACGGAGTCCAGGTGCGGCGTGATCGAGAGCGCCGGGTTCTCCGCAAATCCGAATGCCATCGTGTCGTCTGCCTTTCCGCCCGGGCAACCCTCCGCTCCCGGGGCTTTGCCTCAACCTGGGGATGAAATGTCCGGGGGGCCACTTCGACCTCGCACCGCCCGCCATGTCTCCCGGGCAGCCAACCAGCCAGGGGCCAGGATAGATTGGTGCTTCCCTGTCCCCTGGGTTACAGCTCCCGGGCGAGGAGATACGTGCGATGACGGAAGAGACCGGATGGGAGATGCTGGAGATTGCCGGCAAGCTCTTCGAACGGATGATTTCCCAGCAGCAGGCCAAGGTCCTCCGCCTGGCTCGCGAGGTCGTCCCCAACATCACCCCGGAGGAGCTGCGCAACCCCCACGATTTCCCGCAACTCAAGCAACACCCGACTTTCGAGTTCGAGGACGGGCTCCTGTCGGGGCTCATCTCCGCCCAGGTGGCGATGAACGCCGAAATCAAGGGTCGGTTGTTGCCCCCCGAACCCCCTGGGAGCTGACTGCCTGCCTGCCTTTGCCGTCCGCCCCCGCCTGGGTTAGTCCTTCCCGCCGTGAGCATCACCTCGACCTTCAGCCCGTCCGTAGCCCGCGAACGCCTCGTGTCCGCGCTCGCGGCCGACCCTCCGAGGTTGGACCTGGCGGCGCTGGCCATCGCCACCATCAACCGGCCGTCCCTGGATGCCTCGGCCTACCTGCACACCCTCGACGCGCTGGCAGCCCGGGTGCAGCTGGAGATGGAGCGGGACGCGGGCCACGGCGAGGTGCTCGCCGGTCTCACCGCGCTGCGTCACGTGCTGGCGGACATCGAGGGCTTCCGCGGCAACGAGGACGACTACCAGGCGCCGGAGAACAGCTTCCTGGACCAGGTGCTGGAGCGGAAGGTGGGCCTGCCCATCACCCTCTCCGTGGTGTACCTGGAGGTGGCCCGGCGCGCGGGCATCCCCCTCTATGGCGTCCCCTTCCCCGGGCACTTCCTGGTGGCCTGCGAGACGGGGGACGACCACAAGCTGGTGGTGGACCCGTTCCACGGCGGCGAGATCCTCACCGAGGAGGGCTGCCGGGAGCTGCTGCAGCGCGTGGCGCCGCAGCTCAAGTTCAACCCCTCCATGCTGGCCCCGGCGCCCGTGGAGCTCATCGCCTACCGCATGCTGTCCAACCTGCGCCGGGTGTACCTGGAGCGCGACGAGGGCGAACACGGTCTGGCCGTGGTGGACCTGCTGCTGATGCTGGCCCCCAACCACCCGGGCGAGCTGCGGACCCGCGCGGCGCTGCTCGCCAACCTGGGGGCCTACCGGGCCGCCCTCAAGGACGTGGAGCGCTGCCTGGAGCTGTCGCCGGACGCGCCGGATCGGGATCGGCTGGAATTGACGGCCCGGGAGTTGCGCGAGCGCGCCGCGCTGTTGAACTGAGCCGATGAACCCCATCAAACCGTGGCCCCGCCTGCGCCGGGGCCTGGAGCACGACTACCGCGTCATCAAGGTCCGGCAGGACGTGGTGGCGGACCCCCGCACCGGCCACGAGCACCCCCGCGTCGTCATCGACAGCACGGACTGGGTGAACATCATCGCGGTGACGAAGGACGAGCAGCTGGTGCTCATCCGCCAGTACCGCTTCGGCATCGCGGAGACGACGCTGGAGATTCCGGGCGGTATGGTGGAACCCGGAGAGGACCCCGCCGAGGCCGCCGCGCGCGAGTTGGAGGAGGAGACGGGGTACGTGCCGGGCCGCGTGGTGAGGCTCGGGCAGGTGCACCCCAACCCCGCCATCCAGAGCAACCGCTGTCACAGCTATCTGGCGCTCGACTGCGTGAAGGCGCACGAGGGCAGACAGGACGCGGGCGAGGACATCGCCGTGGAGCTGCACCCCCGCTCGGCGGTGCCCCAGCTCATCCTGAGCGGCGCCATCAGCCACTCCCTGGTGGTGGTGGCCTTCTTCCTGGAGCACCTGAACGCCGGAGCCGCGGGCACCCGCTGAAATTGTCGGCTGGTCAGCCGCGTTCGACCGGGACTCCCGTGACACGCATCCGGGGTGGGATTAGCCTCCTACCCCGAGGAGAGTCCGCCATGGCCGAAAGCCTGACGCATCCACTCGAGGAGCCCTCGCCGCGGCTTCCCGTGGCTCCAACCCCCGACGCCGGCCCCGGGGCCGCGCACTCGCCCCAGAGCGCTCCCGGCCTCGTGTCCCTCCACGACATCCTCCCCGGGGAGGACGTGTTCGCCTACGTGACACGCCTCCGCGGCACCTTCGAGCACCGGCTCTACCAGCAGGTCGTTGGTGCAGCAAATGAGTTCAAGGAGGGGGACGCCGCCATCGGAGTCGCCGCGGCCGACGAGGTGTCCCGCCGCAACGCCCGGGCCCTGCTCGCGCGCACGCGCATCGGCGACCTGGACGCGTACCCGCTGGTGGAGGAGCGGCTCTACTCCTACATGCAGGGGGCGCTCGACACCGAGGCCCAGGCACGCACCGCGAGCTGGACGCTGGGCGAGCTCAAGTCCTTCCTGCTCTCCGCGAGCGAGGAGGAGATCCACGAGATCAAGGACGGGCTGAGCAGCGACGCCATCGGCTGCGTGGTGAAGCTCCTGTCCAACGAGGAGCTGGCGGCCGTGGGGCGCAAGGTCTTCAACCCGCTCCCCGGCAGCAAGGTGGGCGCCAGGGGGTACCTGGGCGCGCGCATCCAGCCCAACTCACCCACGGACCACCCGGACGACATCCGCTGGCAGGTCTTCAACGGCTGGTCCTTCGCCGTGGGGGACGTGGTGCTCGGCACCAACCCGGTGTCCTCGGCCCCCGAGTCCGTGGCCGCCGTGGAGTCCGCCCTGCACGAGATTCTCGTGACGTTCGGGCTCCAGGACGTCATGCCCCACTGCGTGCTGGCCCACGTGGACGTGCAGGCGGTGGTGGAGGCCATGCAGCCGGGCACCACCGGCATCTGGTTCCAGAGCCTGGGCAGCACCGAGGCCGCCAACCGCACCTTCGACGTCACCCTGGAGAAGATGGAGGCCCATGCCGCCTCGCGCACCGGGCGCTGGGGCATGTACTTCGAGACGGGCCAGGGCGCCGACGCCACCAACGGCCATGCCGCCGGCGCGGACATGGTGGTGCACGAGTCGCGCAAGTACGGCTTCTCCCGCGCCCTCACCCAACGCGTCGCCGCCGCCCAGGCCCGCGCCGGCCGTGAGCCCGCCCCCTGGGTGCACGTCAACGACGTGGCCGGCTTCATCGGTCCCGAGGTGTTCCGTACCCGCGAGCAGCTGGTGCGCTGCTGCCTCGAGGACATCGTCATGGGCAAGCTGCACGGCCTGACGATCGGCCTGGACGTCTGCTCCACCCTGCACATGGACGTGTCGCTGGACGACCTGGAGTGGTGCCAGGAGCAGCTCATGCCGGCCAACCCCGGCTACCTCATGGCGCTGCCCACCCGGAACGATCCGATGCTCAGCTACCTGACCACCGCGTTCCAGGACCACGTCCGCCTGCGCGAGAAGCACGGCTACAAGGTGGACGACCGGATGTGGGCCTTCTTCCAGCGGCTCGGCGTCATCGACGCGGAGGGCCGGCCCACCGAGCACTTCGGCGATCCCGCCTGGGTGTACCTGCAGTACCGCCGCCACCAGGGCGACACGCGCCCGGACGCGGACGTGCTCGCCGAGGCCGCGCGGCAGATGGCCGACGTGCGCGCCCGTGGCGTCCCCCTCGCCGTGGGCCATGGCGAGCAGCCATGGGAGCTGGAGCCCACGCTCGACCGGGAGCTCCGCCAGCTCTACGACGACGCCAAGACGGGCCTCTGGACCGACTTCACCCCGGACTTCGTCGCGACGATTCCCGACGCCGTGCGCCTGCGCACCCGCGCCGCCGACCGCCGCGACTACATCCTCCACCCGCCCTCGGGCGAGCAGCTGGAGCCCTCCTCCGAGCGCGTGCTGGAGGCGCTGCGCGCGCGCCACGCGGGCCGCTTCAACGTGCAGCTGGCCATCTCGGACGGGCTGGACGCGCGCTCCCTCATGGACGAGGGCCACCTGCGCCCCTTCCTCACCGCGCTGCGCACCCGGCTGGAGGCCGCTGGCTACCGCGTGGCCCCCGAGCACCTCGTGCTGAGCCTGGGACGCGTGCGGGCCGGCTATCGCGCGGCGGAGCTGCTCTTCGGGGACGCGGCCCTGGGAGCACCCCGGGCCCTCATCCACGTCGTCGGCGAGCGCCCGGGCTCCGGGCACCACAGCTTCTCCGCCTACGTCACCGCCCCCCCGGCCCGGCTCTGGGCCCAGCCGGGAGCGGTGGACCACAACATCACCCGCGTGGTGGCCGGCATCTCCGACACCAGCCTGAGGCCCGAGGCCGCGGCGGTGGAGGTGGTTCGCTTCCTCGGCGAGCTCACCTCCGCCTCCTGAGCCTCACCGCGCCACGAGGCGGAGGAACGTGTCGATCCCCGCCCAGCTCCGCTCCCGGGTGAGGTGGCCGTTGACGGCGTG
The DNA here is from genome assembly GCF_024623785.1 of Archangium lipolyticum. Taxonomy (NCBI): domain Bacteria; kingdom Pseudomonadati; phylum Myxococcota; class Myxococcia; order Myxococcales; family Archangiaceae; genus Archangium; species Archangium lipolyticum. The sequence continues at coordinate 34,513 of NZ_JANKBZ010000046.1, read as the reverse complement.
CCCGGTGTCCTGGAGCGTCCGCACCACCACGAAGGGGGAGTGGGTGTAGGCCCTCGCCTCCTGGTGGGCATAGGACGCCGACGCCACCAGGTCGTTCTCCCCGAGCTGCACCAGGATGGGCACGGTGATGCCCTGGACCGGGATGGACTCCGGCGCGCCCAGGACGGTCAGCAGGTCCAGGTACTGACCGCGCGGCACGGTGTCCGCCACCTGGTTGTCGTAGGTGATGACGTCCGGGTCCGTGTTCGACGCGTCGTAGAAGAGGCCACTGCGCATCTCGCCGGGGATGGCGATGTAGGGGCCCTGCTCCGCCAGCTCGGCGAGGACCGCGGGATCCACCGGAACCTCGTGCCGGGTGTTCAGCCACCCCGTCATCACCACCGCCTGCGCGTCGTGGTACTTCGCCTGCGCCACCGTGGAGATGAGCGCCCCGTTGGAGTGCCCCACGTAGATGAGCGTCTCGAAGGTGTTCTTCTCCGCCGTGGCCTTCAGCCGCTGCGCCACCTGGTGCAGGGCGCTCGCCGACTGCTCCAGGTCGATGAAGTCCCCGTCGGGCCTGTCACTCTCCCCCGTCCCCGGCAGATCCAACGCGAGCACCGCGTAGTGCCGGCGGGCCATGTACCGCGCATACGAGTACTCCTCGCCGTTGACCTCCGGCAGGTCCCAGTACTCGTGGTTGTAGGTGATGCCGTGGGTGAGGATCTGCACCGGGCGGTGCTTCAGGCTGCCCTGATAGTAGAGGTAGCCCACCACCGTGTACGTGCGCCCGTCGGACAGCCGCACCGGGAACTCGCGCCGCTCCACCTTCACGCCCTGGGACGGCTTCGCCTCGGCCGCGCCCGGAAGCGCCAGTGCCGCCCACAGACCCAACAGCAGGGCTCCCCAGACCGCCGTGAAACGAATCGTCCTCATGTGGGTCCTCCCAGTACGCCTTCGCTGCACGGCACAACTCCCATGTAATTCATTGAATCGCGGAATATTCCTGGATCTCTGGCAAATCCAATGAAAATAACTTTCCAAATAAAACACAATGTGCGGGGAAGTATCAGGCCACACGGACGCCCGTGGGAGCGGGAGATCTGACACGATGACGCGCCTGGAACCCGGAGGAGGCGTGAAGCAAGAGGACTCGGTGCAGGCCCGGCTGGATCGGATGGAGCTGCCGTTCAACGCGTACGGGGTGGATCCCTACGGCGTATCCAAGTGGCACCTGCGCATCATCTTCGAGGCGATGAGCTTCTTCTACCGGCAGTACTTCCGGGTGCGCTGCCACGGAATCGAGCACGTGCCGGCACGCGGGCGGGCCATGCTGGTGGGCAACCACTCGGGCGGGGTGGCGGTGGACGGGGCGATGATCGTCACCTCGTGCTTCCTGGAGATGGAGCCGCCGAGGCTGGCGCAGGGCATGGCGGAGAAGTTCATCAACGCCACGCCGTTGGCCTCGACGTGGGCGAGCCGCTGCGGCCAGTTCCCCGGCCTGCCCGAGCACGCGGTGCGCCTGCTGGAGGAGGACCGGCTGCTGATGGTCTTCCCGGAGGGCGCGCGAGGCACCGCGAAGCTCTACCCGCAGCGCTACGATCTGGTGGATTTCGGCACGGGCTTCATGCGCCTGGCGCTCAAGACGCGCTCGCCCATCATCCCGTTCGGCTTCCTGGGAGGCGGGGCCGCCGTCCCCACGGTGGCCAACCTCTACGGGCTGGGACGGATATTCGGGGTGCCCTACGTCCCAGTAACGCCCTACCTGCTACCACTTCCCCTCCCCGTGCCGCTGGAGATCCACTATGGCGAGCCCATGGTCTTCGAGGGTACGGGCAACGAGGATGATGTGGTCATCCAGGGCTACGTGGAGCAGGTGAAGAGCCGCATCGCGAGCATCATCGATCAGCGCCGTCACGAGCGCTGGGAAGGGCGTTGAGCCATGAGGGTCCTCATCCTCGGCATGGGTGGAGCGGTGGCGCAGCGGGTGGCGCTGGCGCTGCGGGACAAGGGGCACACGGTGTTCGGCATCGACACGCGGCCGTGGGAGGACGCGCCCTCGGACATCGAGCTGCACGCGGTGGACCTGCGCAAGCGGGCGGCGGAGGACGTCTTCCGCACGCGGCGGCCCGAGGCGGTGGTGCACATGGCCACGGTGACGTCCCTGCGCGTGCAGGGCGAGGAGCGCCACCGCATCAACCTGGGCGGCACGCGCGTGGTGTTCGAGCACTGCCGGGCCTACGGGGTGAAGCACGCCGTCTTCGTGGGCCGGCACACCTTCTATGGAGCGGCGCCGGACTCGGCGCTGTACCACACCGAGGACGAGCCGCCGAAGGAGCTGGCCTCCTTCCCGGAGCTGGCGGACCTGGTGGCCGCGGACCTGTACGCGTCCACGGCGCTGTGGCGCTACCCGGAGCTGACCACCTCGGTGCTGCGCGTGTGCTACACGCTGGGGCCCTCGGCGCAGGGCACGCTGGCCACCTTCCTCCGAGGCCGGCGCGTGCCCATGGTGGCGGGGTATGACCCGCTCTTCCAATTCATGCACGAGGACGACGTGGCGGCGGCCATCGCGCTCACGGTGGAGAAGCGCGTGCGCGGCGTCTTCAACATCGCGGGCCCGCAGCCGCTGCCGCTGTCCGTCATCATCCGCGAGGCCCAGCGCCAGCCGGTGCCGCTGCCCATGATGGTGTTGCGCCAGCTCCTCGGCCGCTTCGGGCTGCCGAGGCTGCCGCCCGGAGCGCTCTACCACCTGCAATACCCCATCGTGGTGGACGCTCGCGCCTTCAAGGAGGCCACGGGCTTCGCCTACCGCTCCGACGAGGTCCAGACCATCCAGTCCTTCCTGGCGGCGCATCCGCCCCCGCGCGCCCGGCGGGAGGAGCTGTTCGACCGGCTCGAAGCGCTGGGGGTGTTGAAGTAGCCGTCAGGCTCCCTCCAGACACGCCTCCTCGTACTCCCAGTGCTCGGAGGCATCCCCCGCCTCGAGCAGGCGTCTCACCGCATCCAGGGAGACGGAGGGGGGAACATCGACAGCGAACAGGTTCGGGATGTGGCTCTGCTCGGTGTCACACCCGAGCGCCTCCAGCTGGCGTCGCAGTTCAGGGGCCTCGGAAGCCTCGTAGGCGATGACCCGTAGCGTGCTGTGCCCGGAGGGGCGCACGACCTCGACAAAGCCGAGCGTGCCATCGTCACGAGGCACCGCCGAGACAACGTCCTCGTAGGCGACTCCACGAGCGAAGAAGGGGATGTTGCCGAGCCGGTACAGCCCATCACCCACTGGCGTGGCCCACATGCTCTCGCATGTCACGGGCGGATAGCCATCCTCGTCCTGCTGTAGCTCGAAGAAGACCTTGACGGAGTGCTCGGAAGCATCGGCGGTCATTTCACACCCTCATTCCGACTTATCGCCCTTCTTGATGTTGCAGTCACGGCATAGAACCTGGCCGTTCTCGGGGTCACCCTTACCTCCCTTGACTTTTGGGATGACGTGGTCGACCTGTGCCTCGTTGGACGGAGGCGTGGTGTCCTTGGTGTGCTTCTGACCTGGAACCGTCTCCACCTTGCAGTTCTCGCAGATGATCTTTCCGTCGTTCTGCGTGGCGTTCTTCTCCTTGACGATCGACTTCCCCTTCTTCGTGAACGGAAGGCGGCTTCGATCCCTGCCGGCAATTGCTTCGACGGTGGGGAATCGTTCCAGACCGTCCGCCCCCGAATCTGGCAACGATGGCCAGAAGCAAACCGGAGCACACGAACGGATCGCATGGGCTGGGGCGGGGGCAGGTGTGAGCACCCACGCATCGATTGAGCCCAACAGGGCAAGCAGGCCGATCAGGAGCAACTGGATCATGGGAGGACCATAACGCACCGCATTCCGGTGTTACCGCGCATGAGGGTGTTGCGGTCCTGGGGGGCTCGCGATCCAGTCCCCATCCCGGCTAGCCTCCCGGTCCTGTCTCGACCGAGGGGGATTCGATGGTCGTCGTACCGTCCGTTCTGGATGCGGTCACCGTCCACGCAGAAGGCGCGCTCTGCACGCGTCTGGCGTCCGTTCCGTCCGACAACGGCAGATTTCCCATCCAGGTGCGCATCGCTGGCCTGCCGTTGGGTTTGCGCACCGGCTCGCTCCGCGCCTCCGTGCTGAAGGGCCCCAACGGTCTCCGGGTCCGTGACATCCGGCCCGCCTTCGACGTGCGGCTGCCTCCGGAGACCGACATCCCCGCCGCGCAACGCGCCCTGGAGGAAGCCCAGGAGAAGCTCGCCGTCGTCTCCGCCGAGCTGGAACGGGTGCAGCGCGACATCACGGCCCTGCAGAAGCTCAAGCCCTCCTTCCCACCCCGCAAGAAGGAGGAGCCCTCGGAGCCGCGCGAGGCGTCGCTCACGGCCATCCTCTCGCTCGCGGGTTTCGTCGACACGGAGCTCGCCGCGCTGAACGCCCGGCACTTCGAGCTGGAGCGCCAGCAGCGTGACGCGATGGAGGAGGTGGAGCTGCGCCGTCAACGGCTGGAGGAGGGCTCGTCCGCGGTGCGCGGTCAGCGCGCGCAGCTCTTCCGGGCGGCCGTCATCACGCTCTCCGACGTGGGGCAGGCCACCGAGGGCGCGCAGCTCGCGCTCGAGTACGCGGTGCAGGGCGCCCGCTGGGTACCGGGCTACGACCTGCGCATGCCTCGCACGCTCGATGGAGGCACGCTGCGCATGCGCGCCTCCATCATCCAGCTCACCGGCGAGGACTGGAGCAACGTGCGGCTGTCCCTCTCCACCGCTCAGTTGGAGCGGCGTGCCGAGGTGCCGGAGTTGAAGGCGCTGCGCATCGGCCGGCGTCAGCCGCCCCCCGCCCGCTCGGGTTGGCGCGAGCCTCCGCCGGGCCTCGACGAGCTGTTCGCCGGCTACGACGCCGCCCGGCCCTCGGGCTCCTCTTCCCACTCTCCGGCCGTGAAGCGCGAGCGCTCCGAGGCCCGTGAGTTCGCCATGCCTCCACCGGCCGAGCCCATGCCACGAGGGGAGCGCTCCACGGGCTCGATGCCCGCGCTACCTCCCAAGCCCCAGGCCCCGCCCCCTCCGCTCCGCGCATCGCAGGCCATGCCCGCCGTGAGCGCCGGGCCTCCCCCGGCCCCCATGCCCGTCCCTTCCAGAGCCGCCCCCTCCATGGCCATTGGGAGAGCTTCCGCGCCCCCTCCGCCTCCGGGTGCGCCACCTGCCCGGGCGAAGTCGAGTCCCAACCTGATGAAGCGCCGCCATGTCGCGGACGAAGCGCCCATGGAGATGCTGAAGGAGGCCGCTGAAGAGGAGGAGGCTCCATCACTCGACCTGGGTTACGACGACGACGAGGGAGCGATGGCCGGCGGCGGCGGTGCCTTCGGAGGCATGCAGCCCCCACCCCAGCCCGCCGGCATGGAGCCCATGGTCGACCTGCTCGACTACGGCAACCTGGCGCTGGGCTCCGCGGACCAGCCAGGACGACGCGGACGCTTGATGCCCCAGCCCGAGGAACTGTCCCGCGAGTTGCTCGTGCTGATGGGCGTGCACGTGCAGGTGGACTTCTTCGCGCTCGTGGCCCAGTACGAGCGCACGGTGGCCTCCGTCCAGCAGGTGGCGCCGCCCACCTGGTCCGTGCCACCCAGGCAGTCCTCGCCGCACTTCGACTACCGCTTCGACGTGGAGACGCGCGCCGACGTGCCTTCGGATGGCGTGTGGCACACCGTGCCGGTGTTCTCCGCCCCCGTGGGGCTGAGCGCCGAGTACGTCTGCGTGCCTTCCATGGAGCCGCGCGCCTTCCGCACCGTGAAGGTGGAGAACCGCACACCGCACGCGCTGCTCGCCGGCCCGGTGGACGTCACGCTCGGTGACGAGTTCCTCATGAGCTCTCCCCTCCCCACGCTCGCACCCGGCGCCACGCAGCGGCTGGGCCTGGGCGTCGAGGAGTCCATCAAGGTGTCGCGCAATACGCGCTTCGACGAGGCCTCCGGCGGCGTTTTCGGTGGCTCCAACGTGCTCACCCACCATGTCTACGTCGAGCTGGCCAACCGCACGGCGCAGCGCATCTCCGTGGAGGTGCTGGAGCGCATGCCCGCCGTGCCCTCGGCGGAGAAGGACATCAAGGTGGAGGAGTCCGAGGTAAAGCCCGCCTGGAGCAAGCGCTCGCTCCTTCCCGGCGAGACGCCCGTGGAGGGCGAGCGGGCCTGGAAGGTGACGCTGCAGCCGGGTGAGACGCAGGCGCTGAAGGCAACGTGGGCCGTACGGATTCCCTCGAGCAAGATGCTCGTGGGCGGAAACCGGAGGACGTGATGAGCACCCCCATCCATCTCCCCGTCATCAAGGTCACCGTCCTCGAGGACCGCGCGCTGGTGGAGCGCGGCGGAGACGTGGTGCTGCCCGCCGGGCCCCAGCGGCTGCGCGTGGAAGGGCTCTCACCGCTCTCGGTGGACCGGTCCCTTCAGGCCCAGCTCACCGGCGGCACCGTGGCCCAGGCCCGCGTGAGCCGCACCTGGAAGGAGAAGCCCCGCGAGGGCGCTCGCGAGCGGAAGACGGAGCTGCGCCGCCGCGTGGAGGACCTGGAGGCGGAGTGGAAGCGCGCCCAGGCGGACGCGCAGCGGCTGCGCTCCCGGCTCGAGGTGGTGAACGTGGCCCACGAGGACGTGCTGCGCGCCATCGCCGAGCTCTCGGGTGTCGGCCGCGCGAAGCCGGAGTCCTGGCACGAGCAGCTCGAAACGGTACGCAAGGAGTCGGCCTCCACCGAGGAGGCACTCCGCCAGGCACGCAAGCACGTGGAGGTGACGAGGCAGCGGCTGGTGGAGGCCCAGGCGGCGCTCGCCCAGGGAGAGTTGCCGGAGCCACTGCTCCTCACCGCCGCGGAGCTGGAGGCGAACCATCCCTCCGGCGGCACCGTGTCGCTGCGCGTGACGTACCTGGTGCCCTGCGCCGTATGGCGGCCGGCCTACCGCGCCACACTCGCCCCTTCCGAGAACGGGGAGACGGTGGCGCTCGAGTGCGAGGCCGTGGTGTGGCAGCGCACGGAGGAAGAGTGGAAGGACGTGGAGCTGCTGTTCTCCACGGCCCGCCCCACCCTGGGCGCCTCGCCGCCTCGGCAGGTGGAGGACTGGCTGCGGCTGCGGGACAAGAGCGAGCAGGAGAAGCACACGGTGGAGGTGTCCGTCCGCGAGGAGGTCATCCAGACCACCGGCGAGGGCGGCGCCAGCAAGACGGAGTCCATGCCGGGCCTGGATGACGGTGGCGAGGCGCTGACGCTGCGGGCGCCCCACCGGGTGACCGTGCCCTGTGACGGCGCGCCCCACCGCGTGCCGCTGTTCCAGTTCCGCGCTCCGGCGACGTCCGAGCTCATCGGTTACCCGGAACACTCGCCGTTGGTGCACCGGGTGGCTCGCTTCGACAACCCGGGGCCCTCGGTGCTGCTGGCCGGCCCGGTGGACCTGGTGCGCTCGAGTGGCTACGTGGGCCGAGCCCAGCTCAAGTTCACCGGCGTGGGCGAGCGGCTCAAGCTGGGCTTCGGCAGCGAGGACACCCTGCGAGTCGCACGGCTGGTGGACTCGAAGCAGGACACCCAGCGAATCACGGGCCGGCGCACGCGCACCCACCAGGTGAAGCTCTTCCTCTCCAACACCGGCACCCGCTCCGAGAAGGTCGTCATCGAGGAGCGCATGCCCGTCTCCGAGGTCGAGGCCGTGGAGGTCAAGCTGCTCCAGGACCAGACGCAGCCCGCCCCCGCGAAGGTGAGCGAGGACGGCATCGTGCGCTTCGAGCTGGCCACCCCACCCCGCTCGCAACAGGAGCTGGCCTTCGCCTACGCTGTCGCCAGCTCCGCCAAGGTGGCGGGGCTCTGAGCCCTCCTCCCGCTCTGAAGCTGGACGGCGCGGCACTGCGCGCCGACTGGACGTTCTGGGCCGGCGGCAAGGAGCAGGGTCACAACATCTTCGACCTCAAGCGCTCCACTGCCGCCGCTGGCAGCGCCGCTCCCGCTACGACCCCTGCCCGTCCTCAGTCCCCGGAGAAGAAGAAGTAGTCAGCAGACCCATGACGTGCGGCTGCCCATCCTCGGACCTCACGCGGTAGGCGACGCCGCCGGACGGCGGCTTCACCGTCTGGAACACCACCTTCGAGGGCAGCAGCAGCGGGCGGCGGAACTCCGAAGTGAGGGTGAGGGCAGGAGCCTCCGCCGCCTCGCCCATCTCCGCCACGCAGCGGCCCACCGTCCACATGCCGTGCGCGATGGCACGTGAAAACCCGAAGGGGCGCGCCGTGAGGGCGTACAGGTGGATGGGGTTGTAATCCCCGGAAGCACGCGCATACCGCCGGCCGGTGTCCTCGGGCACCGTCCAGCGCGCGGGGCGGCTCCTGGCGAACAGCTCCTCCTCCGCGGCCGAGGCGGCCCTGGCGGCCTCGGACCGCTCCTCGCGCGGGCGCACCTCGTTGCCCGGTAGCCGGCGCAGCATGGTCGTCACCGCCTCCCAGGCGAGCACTCCCTCCACCTCCACGCGGGTGTGCAGGTCCAGCTCGCGGCCGAGCCGGACCTCGCGCTGCCCCTCCACCCACGCGAGCACGGAGAGGGGGGCCCCCTCCTCCAGCCGGCGGTACTGCCGGATGTGGTTGCGCACGTGAATCATCCCGAGCAGCCGGTAGGGGAACTCGGGACGGTTGAGCAGCGCGAGGTGGAGCGGCGTGACGAGCACCTGGGGATAGGTCAACGGCAGGTATCCGTCCTCGGGGAAGCCGCACACCTCGCGGTAGAGCGCGAGCCGCCGCGGGTCCGGAGGAAGCTGACGCACGCGCACTTCCAGCCGGGGCACCTCCCCGGGGCGCGCGGAGCGGCGGGCCACGGCGGCACGCAGGAGCTCCATGGGGAGTGGCGGGGGTGCGGCGAGCTCGAGGGCAGGCGGAGAGATGGACACGGGAGTGACTCCTGAAGAGCGCGAGGTGGACCTCAGGCGCCCGGACGCAAGACCAGGCGGATGGGATTTCCTTCCTTCTTGATGAGCCGCTCGACGCCCAGGGGGGCATCCTTCAGGGGAAGGATGTCCGAGACGGAGGAGGAGAAATCGAGCCGACGGAACTGCGAGAGGGTCACCACCTGATGCAGGTGGTGCGGGAAGTAACCGTAATGGCCACGCACCTGCTGCATGGCGTAGCAGAAGGGCACGTCCTGGCCGAGCGTCAGAGGGGCTCCGGCGAGGCCCACGAGCACCATCCGGCCCATGGGCGCGAGCACCGACTGGGCCTGCTCCCGCACCTGTGGCACGCCCGCGAGATCCAGGGCGACATCGAGACCGCGACGGCCCGTCAGTGCCTTGATGCGCTCACGGAAATCCGGCTGCCGGGGATCCAGGGCCGCGTCCGCGCCCAGCTTCAAGGCGCGGTCCCGAGCCTCCGCCAGCGGATCGATCGCCACGATGGGCGCCGCGCCGAAGGCCCGGCAGAGCTGGACGGCGTGCGCGCCAAGGCCGCCAACACCCCAGATGCCCACGGCCTCGGCGGGCCTGAGATGGGCCGTCTCGACGATGGCGGCGTACGGCGTGGACACCGCATCGGGAAGGATGGCGGCCTGCTCGAAGGGCAGACCGTCGGGGACGGCCACCAGCGTGTCGAAGCGCGCCAGCGCGTATTCCGCCCAGCCGCCGTCGTAGTCCACGCCGCGCGTCAGGATCTTGAGACACCGGCCCGTACGGCCCACGCAGGCGGGGCACCTGCCGCAGCTCTGTCCCGCCTGGAGCAGGACCCTCATTCCCGGCTGCCACAGGGGAGGCACCGCCGACCCCAGCTTCTCGATGACGCCAGCGACCTCGTGCCCCAGGGTGACACTCGTGACCCCCTCGCGCGGCTCCAGGCGCAACGTGCCATCGATCAGATGGATGTCCGACAGGCAGATGCCAGCGGCGTGGACCTTGATGCGCACCTCGTCCGGGCCGGGCTCCGGAATGGCCACGGTCTCCATTCCAAACTTCCGCGTCGTGAGATTCAGACGTCCTGCGAGCATCGTGGATGGCATGACTTCCTCCATAGCTTATTGCTCCATAAGCCGCTGATGGTTCTATAAATGGCGTACGACGCTGTCAATCGACGGATCAACCGTCCGCCGGGAATGTTCCAGATGAACATCCGCGTCCGCTCGAGCACGTCGCGGCCATGGCTTCGTCATGAAACCTCCGTGACGAAGCATGGGCCAGAGCCTTCCCCGGAAGCTAGAGGAGGACGAGCGCCGGGCCGAGCCCGCTCACGAGAACGCCGGCTGGCCGGTGATATTGCCGAGGATGATGAGCAGCTCCGTGGGCTCGACGGGTTTTGGCACGTGCATGGTGAAGCCCGCCAGGAGCACCCGCCGGCGGTCCTCGTTCCGGGCGAACGCCGTGAGCGCCACCGCGGGCGTCCGGCCGCCCGCCTCGGGCGGGAGTTGGCGCACCTTCTGGATGAAGGAGTAGCCGTCCTCCCCCGGCATGCCAATGTCCGAGACGAGCACATCGGGCCTCGCGCGCTTGAGGACCTCGAGTCCCTCGGTCGCGGAGGCGGCGATGGAGACCCGCAGGCCCCAGCTCTCGAGCACGCCCTGGAGCATCTCCCGGGTGTCCGCCTCGTCATCCACCAGAAGGATGTGCCTCCCGGACAGATTCGAGGGGACAGACGTCCCCTGGGACTCGGGGGGGGAGCTCTCGCCGAGGCACGCCAGGGGTTGGGCCTGGAGCGGCAGCCGCACCGTGAAGGTCGCCCCCCTGCCCTGTCCCTCGCTGTGCGCCTTGACACTCCCGCCATGCATCTCGACCAGGTGCTTGACGATGGACAACCCCAACCCAAGGCCCCCGTGCTGCCGCGTGGTGGAAGAGTCCGCCTGGCGGAAGCGCTCGAAGAGATGCGGAAGGAAGTCGGGCGCGATGCCCTGGCCGGTGTCGGACACGGTGATGACCGCTTGTGCGTCCCTGCTCTCCAGCAACACCTCCACCTGGCCGCCCGAGGGGGTGAACTTCACCGCGTTCTGCACGAGGTTCCAGACGACCTGCTGGAGCCGCATGGCATCGCCCCGGACGGGGCCCACGTCCGGGTCGAGCGCCGGCAGCAGGCGAATCCCCCGGGCCTCGGCCGCGGGCCTCACCGAGTCGAGGGCGGCGCCCACCACTTCCGACAGCACCACGGGCTCGAGTTCCAGGCGCATCTTGCCCGTGAGGATGCGGCTGACATCCAACAGGTCCCCGACGAGCTGTGTCTGGTGGCGTGTGTTGCGTTCGAGGACCTCGAGCGCCCTCGCTTGTTTCTCGGGAGTGAGGATGCCCCTGCGGAGCATCTGCAACCAACCGAGCATCGAGGTGAGGGGCGTGCGCAGCTCGTGGCTGACCGTGGAGAGGAAGTCGTCCTTGAGGCGATTGGCCTCCTCGGCGCGCTGGCGCTCCGTCTGGGCGGCCTCGAAGAGCCGGGCATTCTCCAGGGCGAGGGAGGCCCTGCGGACCACTTCCTCGGCCACGAGAAGGTCCTGCGGCCCGTACAAGCGGCTGGGATCGAGGCTGAGGAGGAGGAGCGCGCCCAGGACCCGGCCACCCGAGCGCAGCGGCAGCGCGATTCCAGAGCAGGGGGCCCCCTCGCGCAGGAGCGCCAGGTGCTCGGCGCCGCGGGCCACGCGTCCGAGAATCTCGTCCGTCAACCGGGAGAGCAGCTCGCTCCGCCCCGTCCGCAGCACGGTCCCCACCCCGTGAGGTGCATCGAGCGAGGGGAGATAACGCTCGAAGATGGAGCGCATCACCCGGGCCTGGGAGGTGTCGACGTGGTGGGAGGCCATCAGCCCGGGGGAGCCATCTCCCTCGAGCATGAACACGCCGCACCAGTCCGCGAAGCGCGGAACCAGGACCTGCAGCAGCCTGTCCACCGCCGCCGGGAAATGGAGGGAGGTGGAGAGGGCGGTGGACGCATCGGCGAGCAGGCGCAGGTGCTCCTCGGCGCGTTTGCGAGCCGTCAGGTCGAGGACGAAGGCCACTCCCTCCAGGGGACTGTCGATGAAGGTGGCCGACGCGAGGAGGATGGGCACCCGGTGGCCATCCGCGTGCAGATACACCTTCTCATAGGGCGGGTGGCGGCCCGACTGGACGAGCAGCTCCACCTGGAGTGTGTCGGACCCGGCATACTCGGGCGGGGTGAACTCGCGCCAGTTCAGCCGGCCGGCCTCCAGCTCCTCCTGGCTGTAGCCCACCATCTGAAGGAAGGCCTCGTTGGCGTAGGTGATCCCTCCATCGAGCCGCCAGAAGAAGACGCCCACGATGTTGGAGTCGACGATCCGGCGCAGGCGCGACTCCGACGCGCGAAGGGCCTCCTCCACCTGACGCCGCCGGGACACCTCCCGCGTGAGCTCATCCACCTTCTGGCCCAACAGGCCAAAGGCAGCGCTCCCCCCCAGCTCGGTGGAGAAGCGCAGGAACACCCAGGGCTCGCGGGACTCCCCCGCGAGCCCGAGCCGGGCCCCGTGGCAACCCCGGCGCCCCCCTTTTCCAGAGCGGGGCTTGAGGGTGAAGCCTCCGGGCAGGGGCTCCGTCGTCCGCGCGCAGATCCGGAGATAGTCGCCCACCCGCTCGGGCGCCTCCTCGGTGAACTCCGCGAGCGGCCTGCCATGAAGCATGGACGCCTGGAGCCCCAGGAGCTCCCGGGCGGAAGGGCTGCTATCGACCACCCGCCCACCCGCGGTGACGAGCAGCAACGGCTCGGGCAGCAGCCGGACCAGGTGGGAGAACAATTCTGCCGGACTGGCGGTGGCGTCCATCAGCGGGTGCGAATGTACTCTCGCCCCACTGCCGACTGGGCGGCGGTGCTGGGCTTCAAGTACACCACCACACGGCACCCCTGACTGCCCTGGGCGATAGTGTCCTCCAACGACACCTTGGCATACCCCAGGTTGTCAGAAGCAATGAAACCAAAGACGTTGGACGTCATCATGCACAGCGAGGGGCGCCCCAGCACCTTTTCCGCGAAGGGACAGGAGCGGTTGCCCAGGACGATCTTTTCATCGTCCTGCTCGATGATGAAGAAGTCCCCCTGGATGCGGCGCTTCAGATCCACGAGCACCTGCGCGACCTGCTCACGGTCGAGCTCGGGGAGCGAGAGGGCCTTCTTGTAGCCCTCGTTCATCTCCTCGCCCATCCGCTGACCCACCACGCTCACGAAGCCAGAGGCTTCCTTCAGGCCCACCACGTCTTCCAACGTACCGGCCAGATGGCGCAGGAGCGTGCGCAGGAAGACGTCACGCTCCAGCCCCAGGTTCAACCTCTCCATGGTGGAAGTCCCGGTATTTTCGGTGAGCATCGAAGATACAGCCTCTCGTTTGTGCTCTACCGGAACACGCGGTCTTCCCCCGTCCATTCACCGGGATCGTGTCGGTAAATGAACAGAGGGTCAGGAGCCTGGCGAGCGCCCGCACGTTCCTGCGCGGGGCCCGACACGTGCGCCTTGGCCAGCTGAAGCGGAAGACTCAGCTCGGGGCCGCGCCCGTGAGCTCCTCCACCGGAGCTGTCCGGTCCTTGCCGCTCCCCAGCCCATGCCGCCGCGCGGCCACCTCGACGATGCGCTGGATGAGCTTCGGGTAGGTCAGGCCGATCTCCCGGGCGCCGAGCGCCACCTCGCACTCGGCCTCGAGATACGGGTTGGGGTTCACCTCGAGCAGGTAGGGCTCATTGGTGACGCTGGACACGCGGAAGTCGATGCGCGCGTAGTCGCGCAACTTGAGCGCGCGGAAGGCCGTCACCGCGGCCCGCTCGATGCGGCCCCGCAGCTCGTCCGACAAGTCACGGGGCATGACGAGCCGGGGGCTGCCGGGCTCCTCCGGCGCGAACTTCACCTCCCGGTCGGCGATCTTCATCCGCTTGCGGCTCCACTTCTTCCCGAAGTCCAGCTCCACCACCGGCAGCACCTGGGGATGGGCGTGGTCTCCCAGCACGCCCACGTAGAGCTCCCGCCCCTCGATGAACTCCTCCGCGAGCGCCTCGTCGTCGTACTCCTCGTGGATCTTCCGCACCCGGCGCGCCAGGCCCTCCATGTCCTTCTCCACGCCCAGGCCCATGGAGGCATCCGAGCGGGCCGGCTTCACGATGAGCGGGAAGGACAGGTCTCCATTCGTCTGGAACGAGGAGCCATCGAAGGTGGCGAAGCGCGGGGTGAGCACCCCGTGGAACTGGAGGAGCTGCTTGGTGAGGATCTTGTCCTGCGCGAGCAGCAGGCCCGCCGTCGCCGAGCCCGTGAAGGGCACGCGCGCCAGCTCCAGCACGGCGGCGACGTTCACCTCCAGCCGGTAGTCCTCCGCGAAGGTCTCGCAGATGTTGAAGACGAGGTCGCACCGGGACCGGGTCACCTGCCGCACCAGGTCCGTGATGCTCTCGTCCACGGGGATGTCCACCGGGGTGTGTCCGGCATCCTGGAGCGCGGCGCTCACCTGGGCCACCACGGGATCCGGCGGGTCGCTCTGGGTCTGGTAGTGGAGAACCGCGATGCGCAAGGGTCGCAGGGCCATGGTTCAGTCCTCGAAGAAGCGGTCGGTGTAGAGGTAGTTCATGGCCAGCACCGTCACGAGCGAGGTGAGCTGGACGGCCGCCTCCCGGCTGTCATCGGGATGCAGGGTGAGCCCGAGCGCGGTGGTCCGCTCGGCCAGGTGATCTATCAGCGCGCGCACGGCGCCCCGGCTCACGCCCGAGTACTGGCTCACCGAGGAGAGCAGACGCTGGCGCTCGGCCTGGATGAGCGTCTCGGCGCGCGCGGGCGCCTCCCCCGGGCCATAGAAGATGTCCGCCAGGATGTGGTCGAAGGCGTTGCGCAGCTCGACATCCACCTTCTCGTCCAGCTCGCGCTGGCGGTAGTGGTCGAGGACGGTCCCCTCCATCTCCTCGGTGGTGAAGTCTGGCTCGGCGAGCTGCACCAGGGGCGGCGTCCGGCCGAGCCGCGCCATGCACTCCTCCACGTACTGGAGCTTCCGGAGGGCGCCCCAGCCCTGGTACTGCTTGCGCCAGTCGCTGTTGGGGGTGAGCCACACCGCGAAGGTCTCGGCGAAGTCCTCGTCCGGGTGCTTCTGGGCGTACCAGCCGGAGATGTGCAGGACGTAGCGGCGCGAGAAGGGCTGCGGCTTGTAGTTGTCGCGGTAGGGCCGCGAGTAGTCGCCGAACACACGCAGCCACTCCTCCGTCTCGTAGAGCCGGTAGGCGTAGTTGATGGCGTGACCCGCCTCGTGACGGAGGTACATGAGGATCTCCGCCTCGGTCTCCACGCCTCCGCCCAGCTCCGCCTCGATGGAGTGCAGGTCCGGGTCCGCCAGGTAGAACGGCAGGCCGATGACCGGGACACCCGAGGGGCAGCCCCACTCGTCCGACAGGTAGCACTGGGGTTTGAAGGAGATGCCCTTCGCCTCGAGCTCCGCGTGGAGCTGCGCGATGTGCCGCTCGAGCGGTGTGCCCGCCAGACGCAGCGAGAGATCCTTGATGCGCGCCTTGAGCAGCGCCTCGCGCTGGGAGGAGAGCTTTCCGCGGCCCTCACCGTGCTCGGTGGGGTGCTTTTCTCGCATCACCAGCGGGTCGGACTGAGGTGGTTGCATCATGCCCTCCTAGGTAAGGACCGCGTCCCAGGAAGGACAGACTTCACGGCCGCGCAACCAGGCGGCGGAGCGAGCGCCCGGGTGTCCTCTCGCGGACGACCCGGGCGCCTCGGCGCCCCCCGATCAACCGGCGGCGTAGATGCGGCGATGCTCGCGGATCTCCGCGAGACGGAACTCCCCCGGCGCCGGGGCCAGCTGCTCCGGCGCGTCCGAGGCCAGCCGCATGATGCGCTCGTACTCCTCCACGGAGACGCGCTCGCGGCGCGCGAGCACCGCCTCCACGTCCGCCTGGGCCATCCGCCGCGCGGCACCCTCTCCCACCACGCCCGAGTAGAACTCCGCGGCGCAGCCACTGCCGTAGGAGAGCAGGCCGATGCGCTTGCCGGCCAGCGCCGCGGCCTCGCCGTTCAGCAAGCCCGCGAGCGCCAGGTACAGCGAGGCGGTGTACACGTTGCCGATGCGGGCATTGAGGCCCAGCGACGACGCCACCTGCGCCTCGTAGCTGGCGGTGGACTTCGCCGCCTCCTCGCGCGCCGCCGGGGTGCTGTCCCGGGTGCCCGGTGCGTCCTCCAGGTCGCACAGCCGCAGCTGAGTGTGCGCCTTGCGCGCCATCTTGCAGAAGGGCACGTGGTACAGGATGCGCTCGAGCTGCTCGCCCGGGAGCTTCTCACCCCAGCGCACCACCTCGTGCGCCAGCGCGCGCTCGCGCCAGCCGCGGTACGCGCCCGAGAGCGCATCCAGGTAGCAGCTGATGGAGTAGTGCCCATCCACCACCGCCTCCCGCCGGCCGAGCGGCCGCCAGAAGTCATACACATCCATGGAGCAGGAGCCGTTCAGCCCGAGGTCCACGGCGAGCAGGTCCGGCTGCTCCGACACGAGCAGGGCCACCGCGCCGCCGCCCTGGGTGGGCTCGCCCGCGGTGTTCAGCCCATAGCGGGCGATGTCCGAGCAGATGACGATGGCCGAGCGGCCCGCCGCCGCGCCGGAGGCGATCCACTCGGAG
Source organism: Archangium lipolyticum (assembly GCF_024623785.1). Classification (NCBI taxonomy): domain Bacteria; kingdom Pseudomonadati; phylum Myxococcota; class Myxococcia; order Myxococcales; family Archangiaceae; genus Archangium; species Archangium lipolyticum. The sequence goes on along the minus strand of NZ_JANKBZ010000046.1, from coordinate 17,984 downwards.
GCCGCCATGAGGCCCGCGGTGCCGCCGTAGCAGGCGTGCTGGGTGTCGAAGGTGCGCATCGTCCGCGGCAGCTTCAGCAGGCCCTGGACGTGCGAGGCCACTGGCTTGGAGTGGTCCACGCCCGTCTCGGTGCCCACCACCAGCATGCCCAGACGGGACGGATCCACGCCGTTGCGCTGGATGAGCCGGGCCGCGGCGGTCGCGGCGAGCGACACGGAGTCCTCCCCCGGATCCGCCACCGCCATCTCCTTCGCGCCGAGGCCCGCCGTGTACTTGGCCGGGTCCACGCCGCGCGCCCGGGCGAGATCCTCGATGTCCACGTAGCGGCGGGGTACGGCGATGGCCAGCGCTTCGATTCCAACCTGCTTCTTCATGAAGAAAACTCCTCGCGTCCTGCTCGAGTGGAAAGGGGGCTCACTGCACGTCGGGGGGAACCAGCACCAGCCGGCCCGCGATCTCGCGGTTCTCCAGCCGGAAGTGCGCCCGCCCGGCCTCGGCCAGCGGTACCGACTCCGCCACGAAGGGACGGATCTTCCCGTCGGCCACCAGCTGCAGCGACTCGTCCAGCTCCTGGCGCGTGGTGGCGTAGGCCCCGAGGATCTCCAGCTCCTTCACGATGACCAGGCCCGGGTTGAGATCCACCGTGCCCGTCTCCAGGTTGCCCACCACCACCACCCGGCCGCCCGGCGCCATCGCCTTCAGCGTCTGCCCGAAGGTGGCGCTGCCGACGATCTCGATGGCCACGTTGACGCCCTCGCCGCCCGTGCGCTTGCGCGCCTCGGAGGCGAACTCCAGCCCGCGCGAGACGATGACCTCGTCCGCTCCCGCCTCGCGCAGGGCCGCCACCTTGGCCTCGCCCGACGTCACCGCGATGACGCGCGCCCCGTCCAGCTTCGCCAGCTGCACCGCCGCGAGCCCCACGCCTCCGCTGGCACCGGTGATGAGCACCGTCTCGCCGTCACGCACCCGGCCGCGCGTCCTCACCGTGTGCACCGCCGTGCCCAGGGTGCAGCACACCGTGGCCGCCACCGGCCAGGGCAGGTTCGCCGGCACCCGGCCCAGGCCCGCCACCGGCGCCGTCATGTACTGCGCGTAACCGCCGGAGATCTCCTCTCCGAAGAACCGGTTGTCCTTCTTGCAGAGGCTGTTGCGGCCGCTCTTGCACAGGGCGCACTCGCCGCACGAGAGCCGCTGCAGCGTGGCCACGCGGTCTCCCACCTTCCATCCCGGCGTGTCCGGACCCACCTCCACCACCTCGCCCGCGGCCTCGTGGCCGAGGATGGCCGGCACGTGCGTGCGAGGCAGGTTGCCCCGGCGGTTGATGACGTCGTGGTAGCAGACGCCACAGGCATGGACACGGATGAGCACCTCGCCACGACCCGGACGCGGGTCGGGCATGTTCTCCATGCGCAGATTGCTCGCCTCACCAAATTCACGCAGAACGACGGCCTTCATCCGGGAACTCCCAGGCTGGAAACGACAGACAGAAAATGGAAATGAAAGGACTCAGGCCCCCACGAGCTGATCGCGGAGACCTCGGGAATCGATCGCCCGGATCGCCGCGAGGGTGCGCGCGTCCGGGAGCGGGGTGACGGGCAACGACTCCGGCACCTGGAAGGAGAAGCCCGTGCGCTCGCCAATGGTCTCGAGCGTCGCCCAGGGATGACGGGACAGGAGCCGGGCCCCGCCCGCGCCGACCTCGAAGACTCCGAGGTCCGAGATGATCTTCACCGGGCGGCTGTCGTCGCGAGTGGTGGCCACCTGCACCTCGGGCACGAGGTTGCGCTTCGACTGGCGCGGCACCACCAGCACCGGCCGGCGCACCCACCGCCGCAACGTGGCCGCACCCGCCACACCGGGGAACTTGGTCCGGGGCTTCTCCAGGCTGCCCGAGGCGGTCATGTTCGTCCGCCCCAGGGCATCCACCTCGGCGGCCCCGAAGAAGACGGTGTCCACCCTGCCCCGCCGCGCGTGGTCGAAGAGGTCCGGGATGGTGACCTCCGCCGAGCGCCCATCCAGGTAGCCCAGATCCTCGGACGAGGGGAGCAGGCTGGGAAGGTCCGGATCCAACGAGCCGACACACGCCAGGTACGTCAGCCCCGGCGCGTGCGTGGCCCGGGCCACGGCGATGGCGAGGATGGCCAGCGGCGAGGCCACGCCCGTGGCCACCACGGCGTCATCCTCGATCTCCTGGGCCAGCAGCGACACCACCACCTCTGCGGGGGTCGCGGAAGTCTCGACGTTCATGCCGCGCTCCTGCGCTGGAGGATGGAGCCCAGGAACTCCAGCTCGCGTCCGGCCTCGGCCATCGCGAGGTAGCTCGCCAGCATCTCGTCATCGTGCGGGTACAGCCCGACGCACCCCGTGGGGAGCGCCCCTTCCCGCGCCAGCGCGACGCGCTCCACCTGGAAGCCGGGGATCGTCACCCGGGGGAGCTTGGACACGCGCTCCTCCGCCGTCGCCAGCACCCGGCGGGCCGCACCGGCCACCAGCAGGTCCGTCGTGGGGTCCTCGATGTACAGGTTGCCCCGCTCGTCCGCGGCGCGCGCATGCACCAGCGCCACGTCCGGATAGAAGGCGGGCTCCACGGGGACCGGCTGCCCGGTGAAGGGGTCCACCACCATCTGGAGCGGCTCGGCCCGGGACAGCTCGGACACGTCCGCGTCCGGCGCCGGGATGAAGGGCAGCCCCATGGACGCCGCGCGCAGCCGCTGCACGACGCGGTAGCCGTCATGCTCGCGCCAGGCGATGCGGCCCTGCTCGATGGCCCGCTTCAGGCACGGCATGGGGCGCACCCGGCCCTCCAGGTTCAGCGCCCCGAAGGGCAGCTCCACCCGCGACAGGCACCCGCCCGCCACCAGGAACTCGGCGGGCAGCGGGTTGGGCAGCGAGATGAGCTTGAGGTCCTTGCGGCCCTGGGCGATCAGCTCCAGCACCATCGCCATGGGCGCGCGGCCCAGCATGAAACCCCCGGTGGCCAGCCACGCCCCATCCGGGATGGAGGCCACCACCTCCGACAGCGAACCCCAACGCGCGGCCTTCATGACTCACCTCCCGCCACCACGGGGGGCACGAGCGACAGCACGGGCGCCTCCCCCGAAGCCGGAACCGGCAGCGTCCCCGCGGGAGCCACCACCCCGTTGAAGAGCAGGTCCACCATGCCCTCGGCGATCTGCTGCACCGACAGCCGCCCGTCGGGCTGGAACCACTTGTAGATCCACAGCACCATGCCGAGGAACGCGAACGCCGCCACGGTGGGCTGCACGGGACGCGCACGCCCCACGCGCACCGCCTCGGAGAACGAGTCCTCCAGGAACCGCACGTAGCGCTTCTTGCGGCCGTCGATGAACGCCCGGGCCTCGCCCGTGAGCGTGGCGTGCTCGTGGAGGATGATGATGACCTCCTTGCTGAACCCGCACGTCACCAGCTCGATGTTCAGCCGCATGCACTCGCGCAGCCGCTCGATGGGATCCGGGAGCTCCCTCACCTTCTCGAGCACCTGCCCCTCGAAGGCGTCCATCCCGTAGCTCATGATGTCGAAGAGGAGCTGCTCCTTGTTCTGCACGTGGTGGTAGAGCCCCGCCTTCGTCATCCGGCACGCGGCGGCGATCTCCTGCATGGAGGTGCCCTCGTAGCCGCGCTCGCAGATGAGGCGCGCGGCCGTCTCCATGATGGCCCGGTAGCGCTCGTCCCGTTTCTGCCCCGAATGCGTCACGTGTCATCCCTTCCGGCCGGTCACTCGGTTCCCTGTCGACCCTCGACCTACCGACCGGTCGGTAACGTCGCCGAACTGACACGAGGGGTCAAGGGAAAATCGCTGTAGGGCGAAGTAGGAGCCCGCCTCCTCAGCGAGCGGACCGGAGAGGGCCGGCTGCGGGGCGCGCGGGTGGGTGGCCAGCTTCATGGCGCCAGGTGCCCCGCGGGAGGCGGAACATGCTGCTCAATGTGAAGACTCGGCTCGTGCTGGCTGGTGCGGTGGTGGGTGCGTCGCTGCTGGTGCTGGCGAGCGCGAACGCGCAGGTGGATCCCAGTACCGGAGCGCCCGTCTCACCCGGGACGACGCAGACGACGCCGGGGCTGCCGCCCACGACGGTCCAGCCCCTGCCGGACTACAACCGCACGGATGCCGGCATGGGCGGCTCCGGCATGGCGCCCATGCCCTCCGTGCCCTCGCTCTTCGGACAGGACGCGGGCATGGGCGGCTCCGGAGGCCTCTTCCCCTCCCCCACGCTGGAACCGTTGGACGCGGGGCTCCGCTAGCCCTGCTCGCGGTCCCAGGTGCCGGAGCGGCCGCCGGACTTGTGGTCCAGCTGGACCTGCTCCATCACCATGCCGCGATCCACGCTCTTGCACATGTCGTAGACCGTGAGGGCCGCCGCGCACGCCGCGGTGAGCGCCTCCATCTCCACGCCCGTGCGGTCCACCGTCCGGACCGTCACGCGGATCTCCAACGCATCCGTCCGGGGCTCGAGGTGCACCTCCACCCCGGAGAGCGCGATGGGGTGGCACAGGGGGACGATGTCCGGGGTCTTCTTGGCCGCCATCACGCCCGCCAGGCGCGCGGCGGCCAGGACGTCCCCCTTCTCCACCTTCCCCTGGAGGATGCGCTCCAGGGTCTCGGGAAGCATGCGCAGGCGAGCGGTGGCCACCGCCACGCGCTCCGTCTTCTCCTTCCCTCCCACGTCGATCATCTTCACCGCTTCACCGCCTCCGCCACCGCGGCGAGCAGGTCATCGGCGATGTCATCCGGATCCTCCAGGCCCACCGAGACGCGGATGAGGCTCTCGCCGATACCGGCCGCCTGCCGCTCCTCGGGCGTCATGCGCCGCGCGCTCGCGCTGGCCGCGTGCATCACCAGCGTGCACACGTCCCCGAGCGACGGGGCCGCCCGCGCCAGCTTCACCGCCTCCAGGAAGCGGAAGCACTCCGGCCGGCCGGCGCCCTGGATGTCGAAGGCCACCATGCCGCCAAAACCCCCCTCCAGCATCCTCGCCGCCACGGCGTGGTCCGGGTGACCGGGCAGACCCGGGTAGTGGACACGGGTGACGAGCGGAGACTCGGAGAGCCGCTTCGCCACGTGCGCCGCGTGCTCGCAGTGGGCCTTCATGCGCACCGGCAGCGTGCGCACACCGCGCAAGGTGAGCCACGCCTCGAAGGGCCCGAGCACGTCACCCGCGAACAGGCGCGCGGCCCGCAGCGGCGCCATCTTCTCGCGGGTGCCGCTCACCGTGCCCCCCAGCGCGTCGCTGTGGCCGTTGAGCCACTTCGTCGTGGACTGGACCGCGTAGTCCGCGCCCAGCTCGTGCGAGCGCTGCCCGTACGGCCCCGGGAAGGTGCCATCCACGGCGAACGCCGCGCCCACCTCCCGGCACGCCCGCGCCAGCACCTGGATGTCCGGCACGCGCAGCAGCGGGTTGGTGACGCTCTCGGCCAGCACCAGCTTGGGGCGCAGCGCGACGATGCGCTCGGGTGCCGAGGCGTCGGTGAGGATGAGCGCCTCGATGCGCACCCCGGCCCGCGCCGCCAGGTTCTTGAAGAGCGAGCGGGTGACGCCGTAGCCGTCCGCCGGCATCACCACCACGTCACCGGCCTTCAGGTTCTGCACGTCGAAGACGGCCCGGAGCGCGGCCATGCCACTGGAGTAGGCCACGCAGGCTTCCGCGCCCTCCAGCGCCGCCACGGCCTCCTCCAGCAGCGCCGCGTTGGGCGCGGAGATGCGCGAGTAGACGTAGTCCTTGCCGTCCAGGGCCGCGTCCAGCTCGTCGCTGCTGTCGAAGAAGCTCACCGCCGACACGTGGATGGGCGGCACCACGGGCTGGGACTTGCTGCCCGTCAACTGCGCGCCCGCGTGTACCGCCACCGTCTTGCGCTTCGTGCTCATGATGTCCTTGGGGTTTTCCTGAAGGCCTCGAGGGACGCGCTACTGGCCGTGCTCGATGAGCCAGCGCTCGGCGTCGATGGCCGCCATGCAGCCGGTGCCCGCCGCGGTGATGGCCTGCCGGTAGTAGCTGTCCTGCACGTCGCCACAAGCGAACACGCCCGGGATGTTGGTGCGGGTGCTGCCCGGCTCCGTCTTGAGGTAGCCGTTCTGGTGCGTCTCCAGCACACCCTGGAACAGGCCCGTGTTGGGCGTGTGGCCAATGGCCACGAACAGGCCCGTGGCCTCCACCAGCTTCGTGTCACCCGTCTTGAGGTTGCGCACCACCGCGCCCGTCATCCCGCGCTCGTTGCCCACCACCTCGTCGACGGCGCTGTCCCACATGAACTTGATCTTCGGGTTGTTGAGCGCCCGCTCCTGCATCACCTTCGAGGCGCGCAGGGTGTCGCGCCGGTGCACCAGGGTGACGCTGTTGACGATCTTCGCCAGGTAGGTGGCCTCCTCCATGGCGGTGTCGCCGCCGCCCACCACCAGCACGTCCTGCTTCTTGAAGAAGGCGCCGTCACACGTGGCGCAGGCGGACACGCCGCGGTTCTTGAAGGTGTCCTCGCCCTTCACACCCAGCCACTTCGCCGTCGCGCCCGTGGCGATGATGACGGTGTCCGAATAGCAGCTGGCGCTCTCGCCCTGGATGAAGAAGGGGCGCTTGGAGAAGTCCACCTTCACCACGTTCTCCATGTGGATGACGGTGCCGAAGCGCTCGGCCTGCTTCTGGAAGCGCTCCATCATCTCCGGGCCGGTGATGCCCTCGGGGAAGCCGGGGTAGTTCTCCACGTCGGTGGTGACCATGAGCTGGCCACCGGGCACGCGCTGCGGGTCATCGAGCGTGGGGCCGCCCGCGAACATCACGGGCTGCAGGTTGGCGCGCGCGGCGTAGATGGCCGCGGTGTAGCCCGCGGGCCCAGAGCCGATGATGGTCACCTTGTTGATCTTCTCCGCCACGGGTCTTCGCTCCTGTCTCTCTTGATGATGGGGCGCCACCGTACCAGAGCCCTCCGGGTCATGGTACGAACTGGCGACACATGGATGCCTCGCTCCTCAAGAAGGTTGCGCTCTTCGAGGGACTCACCCAGAGTCAGCTCCTGCGCGTGGCGTCGATTGCCCGTCCCCGGGGCTATGAAGCCGGGGCCTGCCTGTTCCGTGAGGGAGAGGCCGGCCACGAAATGTTCATCATCCTGGAAGGCAAGGTGCGCATTTCCCAGCAGGTACCGGGAATGGGCGAGGAGGCGCTCGCCATCCTGCAAAAAGGCCAGTATTTCGGGGAGATGGCCGTTATCGAGGACATTCCCCGCTCGGCCGATGCCTACGCCCACACCGCGTGCACGCTGTGGGTCATCGAGCGCGAGCAGCTCGACCAGCTGATGTTCACGGACAAGAACCTGGCCTACGTGCTGCTGTGGAGCTTCGTCCGCACACTCTCCGTGCGCCTGCGCGAGACGAACGAGAAGATGAAGACGTTCCTCGCGCTGTCGCGGTTCTGAGGGCGGGCTCCCCGTCCAGGGTGTCCCCCCGCCAGCCGGAAGGGGGCCCGAGGGAGCACCTGGAACCACGTGCGACCCCGTGAGGAGCCACGCTGCTACACTGGGAACTCCGCGGTTGCCCGCTCCGTTCGAGTCCCCGAGTGATTCCACCGCCCCTGCCGGCGGAGCTGCGCGCCACCGTCCTCCGCTTCCTTCCCCTCCGAGGTACCCCATGACGATTCGCAAGGTGATGCTCGTCGATGACGAGGACGACATCCGGACCATCGGCCAGCTGAGCCTCGGCCGCGTGGGTGGCTGGCAGACGGTGCTGGCCGCGTCGGGGGCCGAGGCCGTCACCAGGGCCGCCGCCGAGCAGCCGGACCTCATCCTCCTGGACGTGATGATGCCGGGCATGGACGGGCCCACCACCCTGAGCAGGCTGCGCGCCCAGGAGGCCACCGCGAAGACGCCCGTCATCTTCATGACGGCGAAGATCCAGAAGCAGGAGGTGGCGCGCTACCTGGAGCTGGGCGCCGTGGGTGTCATCGGCAAGCCGTTCGATCCCATGACGCTGCCGGCGGAGATCAAACGGCTGCTGCCGTCCACCTGAGGCCACGACGCGCGATGACGACACCCGCCGTGAAGACCCGTCTCTCCATGCGCTCCGTGGTGCTCGCGGCGGGGGCGCTCGCGCTCCTGTGCGTGCTCTTCGCGCTCGGCCGGCCCCTGCGCGCCGCCGAGCACGACAACTACCGCACCCGGCTGCGGATGCTCCGCGTCCAGAGCACCGAGCTGGAGCAGGACATCCTCCGGGCCCACATGGGATTGCCAGTGGCGCATGGCTCCTCGGCGGAGAAGCTCGCGGAGCTGCGTGCGCGGGCGGCGGATCTCCGCGTCTTCCCGGCCCTGCTGCCAGAGCAGGAGCAGCGGATGCTGGGGGCGGTGCTGGACGGCTACGTCCGCGCGTTGGTGGACGAGGAGATGCTGCTGGGACGCCTCCACGAGCAGGGCGCGCGGAGGGCCGAGCACCGGGAGTCCCTCGAGCGTCGCTCCGCCGCCCTGGCCGGGCAGCTCCCTCCGGGCGAGCTCCGAGGCAGGGCGGAGACCCTGGCGGGCGCCGTGCTGGCCAACGCGGACACGGGCCGCGCCTCCCAGATGGAGGCGGCGCTCGCCTCCCTGGCGGCGCTGACGGAGGGCAGGCCGGAATTGGAGGGGCCACGCGCGGAGCTGGAGACGGAGGCGCGGGCCCTCCTCACCCACGCGCGGGGGGCGGAGGCCACGCTCCGGCTCCTGATGGAACACCCCGCCAGCCCCGAGGCCGAGCGGCTGGTGTCCACCTACCTTCAGCTCTACGAGCAGACCCTGGCGCGCACCGAGCGCTTCCGCATCACCCTCTTCGTCTTCTCGCTGCTGCTCGTCGCCTTCGTGCTGGTGGTGCTGCTGCGGCTGGCGCGCACGGGCGCCGCGCTCGACACGCTCAACGCGGAGCTGGAGCGGCGCGTGGAGGAGCGCACCGCTGCCCTCTCCACCGCCAACGCGGAGCTGCGCGAGAGCGAGGCCCGCAAGGCGGCCATCCTGGAGAGCTCCTTCGACGGAATCATCTCCCTGGACGAGACGGGCCGCATCCTGGAGTTCAATCCCGCCGCGGAGCACATCTTCCGGCTGCCACGGGCCCAGGCGCAGGGCCGGGACTTCCTCTCCCTGGGTCTGGCCGCGTCCGTGAATACCGGCCAGCACGAAGCGGTGGCGCGCGCGCTCCGGGCCGACGCCGTGCCCGGCCGGGCCACCCGGCTGGAGCTGTCCGGCCTGCGCACCGACGGCGGCACCTTCCCCGCGGAGCTCACCCTCTCCCGGGTGCGCAGCGACGGCCCGCCGCGCTTCACCGCCTACGTGCGCGACATCACCGAGCGCAAGGAGGTGGAGCGGCTGAAGAACGAGTTCGTCTCCACCGTCAGCCACGAGCTGCGCACCCCGCTCACCTCCATCCGCGGCTCACTGGGCCTGCTGGAGGGAGGCGTGCTGGGCGAGCTGCCCTCCCAGGCCCAGGACATGGTGCGCATCGCCCGCACCAACACCGAGCGTCTCATCCGCCTCATCAACGACATCCTGGACCTGGAGAAGATGGAGTCCGGCAAGCTGGAGCTGAAGCTGCAGCCGGTGGAGGTCTCCGAGGTCCTCGAGGCCACCTTCAGCGGCGTGCAGGCCATGGCGGACTCGGCGCGGGTGCGCCTGTGCGCACAGGCCGCTGACGCGGGCATGGTCCGTGCGGACCGGGACCGGCTCATCCAGGTGCTCACCAACCTCGTCTCCAACGCCATCAAGTTCTCCCCCGCGGACAGCCAGGTGGAGGTGCGGGCCGCCCGGGACGCGCGCGGCCAGGTGCGCTTCTCCGTGGTGGACCAGGGGCCGGGCATCCCTCCGGACAAGCGAGACCGGCTCTTCGGCAAGTTCCAGCAGCTGGACAGCTCGGACACACGCTCCAAGGGGGGCACGGGCCTGGGGCTTGCCATCTCCCAGGCCATCGTCGAGCAGCACGGCGGCCACATCGAGGTGCAGAGCGAGCCGGGCCAGGGGGCCACCTTCACCTTCTCGTTGCCGGCGGCGCGCGCGGGCTCGGGCACCGTCTCCCGCGTGATGGACGAGTCCCGCTACACCATCCTCGCGGTGACGACGGACTCGGAGCTGTCCGGCCTGCTGCGGGGCTTGCTCACCCACGAGGGCTACCGCCTGTTGCGCACCCCCTCCCTGGAGGAGGCGGAGAAGCTCATCGAGGTGGGCGCGCCGGACGTGCTGGTGTTGGACGCCCAGTGGATGGACGGCAACGGGCTGGACTTCGTGCGGAGGTTGCGCGAGGAGCCGCGCACCCGCGAGCTGCCGGTGCTGATCCTGTCGGGGCGCTCGTCGCAGGAGGAGGGAGTCGTCCAGCCGCTGCTGGTGGACTGGATGGTGAAGCCCTTCCAGGAGACGCGCTTCCTCCAGGCGCTGCGGCACGCCATCCGCCGGCCCGGCCAGGCCCGAGTGCTCATCGTGGAAGACGACGTGACCACGCGCCAGCTGCTGCGCAACCAGCTGGAGCGGCTGGGAGCGGCCTGCTACGAGGCAGAGGACGGAGAGAGCGCGGTGGCACTGGCGCGCACGACACCACCGGACCTCATCGTCCTGGACGTGGGCCTGCCCCGGCTGGATGGCTTCGAGGTGGTGGACATCCTCCGCCAGGGCAAGGGCCGGGGCACCCCGCTCATCGTCTTCACCGGGAGGGAGCTCACCTCGATGGACCAGGGCCAGCTCACGCTCGGGCTCACCCGCCACCTCACCAAGGCGCGCGCGTCCGAGGAGGAGCTGATGGCCTCCGTGAAGGAGCTGCTCGACGGATTGCTGGCCCACCGGGATGATGGCCAGAAACCGCGCAAGGAGGTTTCATGAGCCGGGGGACGCTCCTCTTCCTGGAGGATGACAGGGACCTGCAATCGCTCGTCTCGGCCTACCTGCGCGAGCGGGGCTACCACGTGGAGCCGGTCCGCACCGCGCAGGAGGCGCTCTCCGTGCTGGTACGAGTGCGGGTGGACGCGGCCATCGTGGACGGCCTGCTGCCGGGGATGACGGGCACGGACTTCATCCAGGAGCTGCGCCGGACGGATCCGCACCTGCCCATCCTCTTCGCCTCCGCATTCTGGAAGGATCTCAAGAGCCACGACCTGCTCACCCGGCAGCTCCGGGTGGCGCGCGTGCTGCACAAGCCGTACACGCCCCAGGAGCTCTTCATCTGGGTGGAGCAGGTGGTGAAGCTGAAGCCCCGGCCCCCTCCTCCGCCACCGCCAGCGCGGGTGGCCGGCGCGGAGGCCGATGACGACCTGGCCGCCGCCCTGGCGGCGCTGAACGCCGAGTATGGCGCGGGCCTGGGCGAGAAGGTGCGGCGGTTGGAGGAGGAGTTGGAGCGGGCCCGGGCCGGAGATGCGTGGGCGTTGGAGGAGACATACTCGATCGCCCACAAGCTGCACGGGACGGCGGGCTCCTACGGCTTCCGTCCGGTGAGCCTGGCGGCGGGACGTCTGGAGGCGCTGCTGCGGACGGCCCGGGGCAAGGAGGGAGCCGCGGACTGGGGGGCCCTGCGGGCCGCGCTACACGAGCTCTCCCAGGAGGCCTCGCGCGCCGTGTCTCCTGCGTCGGCTCACGCGCCGGAGCAGGGCGCGGCCACCCCGGCGGCGAGCAGCGAGGGCGTGGGGAAGAAGTTCCTGGGCACGGTGCTGGTGGCGGACGACGACGCCGCGTGGCTGGCCGAGGTGGAGCGGATGGGGCGCGAGCAGCTGGTGTCCGTGGTGACGGCTCGCGACGCGGACGAGGCGGTGAAGACGGCGCGGAGACAGTGGCTGGATGGGGCGCTGTTGAACGTGGACCTCGGAGGCCAGGAGGGAGGCTTCACCACCGCGGCGCGGCTGCGGGGCGAGGACGGGTTGCAATCACTGCCCCTGGCCTTCTTTGGCACCGAGGGGGACGTCGCCTACCGGATGGCGGCCGTCCAGACGGGAGGGCTGCTCTACCTGCCACGCCCCTTCGGCGCGCAGGACTTCACGGAGGCGGTGGAGCGGATGGTGGCCGCCCGGCGTCCGGAGCGCTCACGCGTGCTGGTGCTGGACGACGATCCGGACGCTGTGCGCGCCATCAGCGCGGCGCTGGCGAGCGAGCAGGTGGAGGTGGTGGGGATGGGAGACCCCTACCGCCTGGTGGAGGCACTGACCGAGCACCGGCCGGACCTGCTGCTGCTGGACGTGGAGATGCCAGGGCCCAGCGGGTTCGACCTGTGCCGCGTCGTGCGGGCCATGCCCGAGTGGCGGGAGCTGCCCGTGCTCTTCATCACGGCGCACACGGGAGCGGAGTTCCGGGTGGCGGCCTTCCAGGCGGGGGCGGACGACTATCTCTCCAAGCCGGTGCTGCGCGAGGAGCTGAGGGCGCGTGTGAAGTCGCGGCTCGAGCGGGCGCGGCTGACGCGCGAGCGGGCCGAGCGCGACGCCCTGACGGGGCTGCTGCTGCGCCGGCCCTTCCTGGAACGCCTGCGGACGAGACTGGCCGAGGCGCAGCGGCAGGGCAAATCGCTGGCGCTGGCCCTGCTGGACGTGGACCGGTTCAAGCAGGTGAACGACGTGCACGGGCATCTGGCGGGAGACCGCGTGCTGATGAGGTTGGGACGACTGCTGGCGGCCCGCTTCCGCGAGGAGGATCTGCGGTGCCGGTGGGGTGGCGAGGAGTTCGTGGTGGCGCTGCTGGGAGAGACGGCGGCGAGCGCGAGGGACATCCTGGCGCGCACGGCGGCGGAGCTGACGCGGCTCGACTTCGAGGGTGACAAGGGAGAGTCCTTCAAAGTCACCTTCAGCGCGGGAATCGCGGTGGCGCCCCAGGACGGAACCGACGTGGAGGCGCTGCTGCACCGCGCGGACGAGCGGCTGTACCGGGCCAAGGCCAACGGCCGCAACCGCATCGAGAGCTGAAGAGCGGTCCTTCGCGTCCAGCTCCCGAACCGGGCGCATCCGGCCCGTGAGGTCATTCCCCGGAGCAGCCCGTGGGCACCACCGCGTCCGAGCCCTGGAAGGCGACTCCAGTCGAGGTGTGGCCCGTGAGCACGGCCGAGGTGCTGGCGCAGGTGAGCTGCGTGTCCTGGACTTCGAACACCAGCACGGTGTCGAGCCGCCCATCGTCATTCACGTCCCTCCGCCAGGAGCGGACCTGCCGCGCCTCGGAGCCGGTGGCTCCGAAGCGGATCGTCTCCCGTGCCACCTGGGTGGCGTCGAAGGTGTCCGACGACAGGAGGGCCACCGTGAGCTTGCCGTGGCTGCGCGGGTCGAGCTCGTTCACGGCGACACCCGGGCGGATGTCGATGACGGCCTGGAGCACCTGGGGGCCAAGCGTGTACTTGTAGATCTTCTTGCAGTCGAAGTTGTCCATCAGGAAGAGGTCGCCGTGGGCGTCGAAGACGGCGCCCCTGGGCGAGCCGAAGGCCTCTTTGTCGGGAGGTCCGGGCAGGATCCCGAGGAGCTGGCCGCTCGGGGCATACTTCGCCATGCCGTCCGCCCGGCTCCAGTAGACGTTGCCCTGGGCGTCCACGGCGACCGCGCCGTTGACCTGGAGGTCCGTCCCTTCGGCGAAGACGCTCGCCGTCCCATCGGTGCCGATCCGGATGAGCTGGGGAAGGATGGTGGGCATGGAAGTGCTCACCACATACACGGTTCCATCCGGAGCGCTGGCCATCGCTCCCGGGACGACGATGAGCCCACTGTCACTGAAGGTTTCGAGTCCAGGCGGCGAAAGCGTCACCCGGTCGACCCGGGAGGTGCCGATCACATTCGCCAGGAGGCTGTCCGCCAGCGGGCCTCGTCCCAGCGTGAGCTCATGGTGGTAGATGCCGTTGCCCGGGACGAGCAGCGAGAAGGAGCTGCCCTCGGTGATGGGCGCCTCGTAGACCCCTCCGGTTTCCAGGCCGAAGAACCGGCCCCTGCTCTCATCCAGCACGACCGCGCTGAGGGCGCCGACCCCGCTGACGGAGCCGGTGATGAAGAGATTCGTGTCATCGACACCATTGACGAGTGTCCCATCCGAAAGCATCCGGTAGACGCCCATGGCGTTGATTGGATACAGGTTGCCCGCACTGTCGATGTCCAGGTCTGACCAGCAGGACCCGTAGCCGGACTGCCCCCGCGTTGGATAGACGATGTCGATGGTGGCTGGGATGCTCCCGGAAGCGGGCGGCAGCTCCGTGCCGGCCGCCTGGCTCGTCCGAGAACCCGCCAACATCACGAGGGCAGCAAGCACACACCAGCCTCCCCTCGCGGTGAGTCTCTCAACGTTCATGTTTTCCCTCTCTGTCCAGACAAACAGCCGTGAGCACACCCGGCCTGTATGTCTAAGGCGGGAGTCCGCATCCGGCCCTCCTGACGCATGGCAAGTTCGGACACTTCACACTCAGGAGGGGCGGACCGGTTCGCGGTTGAACAGCGGACCTGGCAGCGCGACGCAACCCGACACGAGCGGGTCTTTCAAACAGTGCTGGGTGGGCGCATCACGGGAACGTCACGCCACGAAGGGTGACGGTGCGCGGCCCGTTCGCCTCTCCCAATCGGAGGACATAGGCGCCCCGGGCCTGCTCCTCCGTGGCCTCCGCCTCCACCACCACGAGGCCCCGCTCTTCTCCGGGAGAAATGGGCGCTGGTTGCCACACGCGAAGTACCCGCAGCGGCGCGCCGCCCTTCCCCACCAGCGCCGCGCTTTCCGCATCCACCGTCCAGGGCTGCACGCTCGTGTTCTCCACCTCCAGCGCCACCGCCACCCGGCCTTCGGCACGGTAGCTGTAAGCATTGTTTCTCTTGAGAGCCTCTCCGGGAAGCTGTCGGGTGGTGTCGTAGATGTCCTGTGCCGCGATGCCTTTCTTGCCCACCAGCCCGGAGTCGATGAGCCCGGCAATGCCTCCGGGGCTCTTCTGCTCTGTCTGGGTTTGCGCCAGCCACGCTTCGCACCGCTCGGCGCGCTCGCGCTCCTGTCTCGCCTCCAGCTGAAAGGACTCGGCCGAGCGCGGCTCGCGGTACACATTCACCTGAGGCTCGGCCCGGGTGGGGTGCACCACCAACCGGAAGGTGACGCTCGCCGGCACCGCGCCATCCGCGAAGCGCACCGTGAGGAGTGGTTGCGTCCCCGGTGGCAGCGCCCCCGAAGGGAGGAACGTGACGATGCCCGTGGCCTCGTCCACTGTCATTGCCCGGAAACGCTCGCGCGCCTCCAGCACCACGCCTCCGCGCAGCAGCGGCGCGTTGAACACCAGGGTAGTGGTGAGGCCGGGGCTGATGCGCACCTCATGCACCTGCCCGGAGCTGTCCGCTGTCAGCTCGAGGTGGCGAGCGGCTACGGCGTCCCAGATTTCGGACGAGGGCTCGGCGAGGACAGGCGTCGTGGCGAGGAGCGCCAGCAGCAGGGGGGCGGTGGGCAGCGGGCAGGGCATGGGGCGTACTACCTCCGGAGTGCTCTGGGAAACAAGCACCTCCTAAGTCGCCCCTGCTCTTCCTTCCGCCCTTGTCCGCGGCCGGGCCCTCTACTCGAAACGCTCCACCGGCATGACGCCTTCAGAGTCTGAAATCAGCGCGGTGCCCGGCTTCTCGCCCGGCTTCACCTGCTTGCCCCCCACCCCCACGTCGCCGCCCCGGTCAACGAGCACCATGCAGATGGGGTACGTATGCCCATCCGGCGTGTGGAGTTGGGTGAAGCGGCCATGGATGCGGTCCGCGCCGAAGAAGAGCTCTCCGGAGACCACGCTACCCGTGGGCACATTCGTCCCACTGCGCAGAACCCTCATCGTGGTGCCCGGCCCCTCGCGCACGGGAACGAAAGTCTCCTCTCCCCGGTTCGGGTTGGGAAACAGGGCGGTTTCGCTCTTGCCGATGCGCAGACCCAGTTCCTTCATGATCCGCTGCGAGTCGGGCGGGCACTCGGTGGGAGCGGGGAGGGACCGCACCTGGACGGCCGTGGTGGTGGGACCGGGGCAACCGGTGGCGAGGGCGCAGCCGAGGAGGGCCGCCCCCGCCTTCGCGGCCGCGGAGCCCGAGTCCTTGGATGGCTGCTGCTGGGTGTCCTGGGGGGCCTTGCGAAGTGTCCTCACGCGCGTGTCCTGGGAGTGCGTCGCGCTGGCGACGGGCGCGGGGGTTGCCGCCGCTTCGGGCGCCGCGCCGCCGTCACCTTCCAGCCGCCGCCATGGGGGCGCCACTTCCTTGCCACCCGGATCCAGGGCGATGGGGTAGAACTCTGGCGGTAGGACGGCTCGGGGTGTCCCCACCGGTGAGGTCGTGGACACGGAGAGACGTGGTGGCGGATGCACGGCGAACCACACGCTCAGGCCCAGCACCAGCACCACACCGGCCGCCAGGAGAACCTGTCGCACGCACGCGGCGGGCACGGCCACCCTCGTGGCCTCCTCGCGCGTGGGCGGAACCTCCAGGGACTCGGGCCCGGGCGGCACTTCTCCAGGCTCGCCCTGGGTGGACGCCTCATCCGGCGGACGCGGCTTGCCTCTCACGAGCCTCGGCTCGTAGGAGGCCAGGCGCTCGTAGAGTGCCAGCAGGTCTGGGCCTCCCCACCACATGTCCTCCTGCCACGCGGTGGTGGCGTTGTGGGGCTCCCACGCCTCGCACAGCGGCACCTTCCACGTCTCGTCCGCCTGCTTCAGCACCTCCTCCAGCGCCACCTCCACCGCTCGCGCGTCCGCGTACCTCTCCCCGGGCTGCTTGCGCAGCATGCGCCAGCACACCTCGCCCAAGGCCTTCGGTACCCGGGGGTTGAGCGCGTGCGGTACCTCCGGCTCCTGGTGCAGGATGGCGTGCACCAACGCGCCCTCGCTTCCCCGGAAGGGCAGTCGGCCGGTGAGCAACTGATAGAGCTCCACGCCCAGCGCCCAGAGGTCATCACCCGGGCTGGCGCGGGAGTCCTCCTCGCCGCGCCAGGAGCGCCACACCCGGGGGCTGAGATAGGGCCAGGTGCCCGGGGGCATGGGCCCCGTCGCCGTGGGGGCGCCCTCGTAGGTGGCCACCCCGAAGTCCACCAGCACCAGCCGGCGGCCCTCCTCGCACACCAGCAGATTGGGCCCCTTCACATCCCGGTGAACGACTCCAGCCGCATGCACCACGCCCAGCAGCCGCGCGGCCTGGCGCACCAGCTCCGCCACTTCGAGCGCGTTGGGGTTGTGCTCCCGGGCCCATGAGTCCAGCGGCAGCCCGCGCACATAGGGCGTCACGAAGAAGAGAAAGCGGGGCTGACTGGCGGGCCACAGGCCATGTCCCTCCAGTGGCAATCCGCTCTCGCGCCACAGCTTCACCCGGACGTCCAGCTCGCGTCTGGCCCAGGGCGCCGCATGCGACAGGGAGATGAACTTCACGGCGAACGGCAGGCCCTCGCGCCGGGCGCGGAACACGGTGCCCTGGCCGCCGCTGCCCAGCGTGGCCTCCAGCCGGTAGCCGGCCACCTCCATGCCCACCTGGGGCAGGTGCTGCTCCGGCGCATCGTGCCGCCGACGCCGATGCGGCAACTGCCGAGCACGTTCCTGCCCTGGTCGATCAGGCTGGGCTGCGTTCATGCATGCCACCTCCGAGGTGAGGCAGCGTAACATGACTATTGGAGACCGGTAGGCCATGTGCGGGTGCCTACCGGACGAAATGGGATGATCATCCAATCCGCCGATTCCAGTGTTTTTCTTCTGGGAAGATCTGATGATTCGACACCTCGTCTCCTACGAATCGTCTGACCCCCTTCCTCGGGGGAGCCACCGGCACCTGCTCACACTGAAGCAACATGCGGCCCGTCTCCCAGGCGTAACCACGGAGTGGTCCTGTTCTGGGAGCAGGGAGATACCTCAGAAGGAGCGCACGCCCGGCTGGCCCGTTTCACCCGGAGCACTTCCATGTCAATCTCCCGCACTGTGAGGCCATGCCCTTGAGTCTTCGACGTCGCCGTCTCGTGGCGCTGGGCCTGCTGAGTGCGGGTGCGCTCGTCACGCTCGGCGCCGTCCTGCTCCCTTACCGTCCCGTTATCGTGAGTGGGGCCCAGCCGCCTCCCGGTCC